>DASXWB010001021.1:0-15371 GCA_036503915.1 Lacipirellulaceae bacterium
GCTTCTTGCTCGTCGTTCAACTCCACGTTCGACTGGCCGCGTCTCATCGTGCTTCCCTCTCCATTTGGCGGAAAATAGGCAATCTCCTCAGCGACTCTTCCATCAGACCAAATTTTCCACCCACAATCGAGACGCTCACACCCAGCCGCGGCCCACCGGTTGAAACGCTTGACAACTCGTCGCACCAGGGTTAGCCTGACTTTTGACCTACCTCACCGGCGGCATACGATTTGCGTCTCGGACGCTCCGCCAGTGCAATTTCCCGCCTCCAATCGCCCGACGATTTTAGTCTGCGATTCTTCCGACGATACCGAGCATTGATCCGCGCCCGTACGAACTTCCGCCCGCGCGAGGTCGTTTCTGGCGTTTGACTGAATGTGCTTCGCAAAGGAGAGAGGACGATGAGCTGCTGCAAGGGAAATCCAATCAGTCGCCGCGGTTTTTTGACGGTCGGGGCGATCGGCGGATTGGGGCTTTCGCTGCCGGGCTTCTTTCGCGCTCAGCAGTTGCAGGCGGCCCAAAAGCATTTCGTGAGCAAGGAAGGCACCGCCAAGAGCGTCATTTACATCTTTCTGCCGGGCGGTATCGCCCACCAGGAAACATTCGATCCCAAGCCGTATGCGCCGGTCGAGTATCGGGGTCCGTTGGGGAGCATCGATACGAACGTGACCGGGGTGCGCGTCAATGAGCTGCTCAAGCAGACGGCCACGGTTGCCGACAAGCTGACGATCTGCCGCTCGATGACGCACGGCGAAGCAGCCCACGAGCGCGGCACGCATAACATGTTCACTGGTTACCGGCCTAGCCCGGCGCTGCAGTACCCGAGCTTCGGCAGCGTCGTGTCGCACGAGTTCGGTCCGCGGGCCGATCTGCCACCCTACGTGTGCATCCCGAGCCTGCCAAACATTTATGCGGGCACGGGTTACTTGAGCTCTTCGTACGGCGCGTTCAGCCTGGGCGATGACCCAGTGCGCGAGGGATTTAAGGTGCGCGATCTCGAGCGGCCGGGCGACGTCGACGACACGCGATTCGATCGCCGGCGCAAACTGCTGGATATCGTCAACGATCATTTCAGCAAACTGGAAGAGTCTGATGCATTAGATGCCGTCGACACCAACTATCAGCGCGCCTACGCGCTCATCAGCTCGCAGAAGGCGCGCGAGGCGTTTGACATCAGTAAGGAGCCCGCGGAGATTCGCGACGAGTACGGCCGGCACGAGGCGGGCGCGCGCATGTTGCTTGCGCGGCGGCTCATTGAGGCCGGCGTGCGCTTCGTGACGCTTACCTACGGCAGCTGGGACATGCACGACAACATCGCCGGCGGGGTTCAAGGCCAGTTGCCGCCGTTCGACCAGGCGTTTGCCACGCTGATTCGCGATCTGGAAAGGCGCTCGCTGCTCGACTCGACCCTTGTCTGTGTAACCAGTGAGTTCGGCCGCACGCCGAAGATCAACGGCACGGCCGGCCGCGACCACTGGCCCAAGGTGTTCAGCATCGTGATGGCGGGCGGCGGAATGGCCAAGGGCAGCGTATACGGCAGCTCAGATGCAACCGCGAGTGAGCCGTTAGACAATCCGCTCACGGTCGAAGACTGGGCGACAACCGTTTACCACTGCCTGGGCATCGTCGCTGAGAAAGAGCTCTTGGCGCCGGGCAACAGGCCTGTTGAGATCGTCGACGGCGGCAAAGTGCTTCGCGGGTTACTGGCATGAAAGCGAACACGACTGCGTTATTGCTAATTGCTGCTGCGCTGGCACATGGTCGGCTGGAAGCCGCCTCGCCGCAACTCTCGTACGTCCTGCCGCCAGGCGTCCAGCGCGGGCACGAACATGTGCTCACGTTCACGGGCGCACGGCTCAACGACGTCGAAGAGGTTTTGCTGTATCACGCGGGCACCACGGTCAAAAAAATCGAGTCGGTTGATCCCCAGAATGTAAAGGTAACCGTCGAAGTCGCGCCGGACTGCCGCCTTGGCGAACATCTGGTCCAGCTGCGCACGAAAAGCGGTATCTCCGATTATCGCTCATTCTTTGTCGGCGCGCTGCCAAGCGTCGATGAAAAGGAGCCGAACAGTTCGTTCGATGAGCCGCAGGCCGTCGAAGCGAATGTGACTGTCGCCGGCGCGCTGCAAAACGAAGACGCCGACTATTATCGAATCAAGGCCACCAAGGGCCAGCGGCTGTCGGTGGAAGTGGAAGGCATTCGCCTGGGCCAGGCTTTTTTCGATCCCTTCCTGGCGATTCTCGACAAGGACCGATTCGAGCTGGCGTCGGTCGACGACACAATCTTGGCCCGGCAAGATTGTTTCCTCACCGTGGTGATTCCCGAGGACGGCGAGTACACGATCCTGGTGCGCGAAACCTCGTATCGCGGTGCCGATAACTGCCGTTACCGCTTGCACGTCGGCCACTTTCCTCGGCCGACCGTCGCGTATCCGGCTGGCGGCAAGCGGGGTGAAAAGCTCAAGGTGCAATTCCTGGGCGATGCGGCCGGCCCCATCGAGCGGGAAATCGAAGTGCCGACTGATTCCAACGCACTGCCCCAGCTCGATATTCAAGACGAGCATGGCATCACGCCCTCCGCCGTTGTGTTCCGACATTTTGCCGAAGGCAACGTGATGGAGACCGAACCCAACGACGCTTTCGAAAACGCGACGGCGTCCGAGCTGCCGCTGGCCTTCAACGGAAGGATCGAAAAGGAGGCTGACGTCGATTTCTTCAAGTTCGCCGCCAAACAGGGACAGGTGTGGGAGATCGAATGCCACGCGCGTCGTGTCGGTTCGCCCGTGGATCCGGTCATCAACATCTACAACGCCGAGAAAGGACACCTGGCCGGCAACGACGATGCCCGCGGCCAGGACGCCTATTTTCGTTGGCAGGTCCCCGCTGACGGCGACTACTATTTGCGCATCAACGATCACCTCGGTCAGGCTGGCGATACGTACGTGTATCGCGTGGAAATGACGCCAGTCACGCCGTCGCTTAAGCTCGGCATTCCGCGCGTTGATCGCTACTCGCAAACGCGCCAGACGATCGTCGTGCCGCGCGGCAATCGCTACGGGACGCTGATCCTCGGCAATCGCGCCGATTTCGGCGGGCCCCTCGAGCTCAAATCGGACGTGCTGCCCGCGGGCGTCACGATGACGGCCCGGCCGATGCATCCCGGCATGAATCTCATGCCGGTAGTGTTCGAGGCGGCCGAGAATGCGCCGATCGACGGCGACCTGGTCGACTTCCGCGCGAAACTGGCAGACCCCAATCAGCCCAACGTGCAGGTGGAGGGCGGGTTCGAAAACCTGGCCGACTTCGTCCTCGGCGAGCCGAACGCATCAGTTTACATCAGCGGCGTCGCGAACAAGCTCCCAATTGCCGTCGCCGAGAAGGTGCCGTTCCGTTTGGAAATCGTGCAGCCCAAGGTGCCGCTGGTGCGCAGCGGCACGATGAACATCAAGGTCATGGTGCACCGCGACGAGGGCTTTGACGGCGCGATCTATGTTCAGTTTCCCTTCACGCCGCCGGGCGTGGGGGCCGCTGGTTCCATTTCGATCGACAAAGGCAAAACTGAAGGCCTTTATCCGGTGAATGCCAATGGCGATGCGATGCTGGGGAAATGGCCGGTCATGGCCATCGGCGCCGCGGAGATCAACGGCCAGGCGTGGGTCTCCTCGCAGCTTGCCGAGCTGGAAGTTGCCGCGCCGTATGTCACGTTCGCGCTGAATCGCGCGGCGTGCGACAAAGGACAGCCCACCCAAATACATTGCAAGCTCACGCATAACACGCCGTTCGAAGGCAAGGCTCAGGCGCAGCTCGTTGGGTTGCCGCCCGGCGCGACGGCCGATCCTGTTGAATTCACTAAAGACACAGCCGAGATTGTATTCCAAGTGAAGACGACGGCCGACACACCGGTCGGAAACCATAAAACGCCGTTCTGCCAGGTCACGATCACTCAGAACAACGAGCCGATTATTGGCACCGTGGGCACGACGGAGTTGCAAGTGAATGAGCCGCCGGTTGCCGCGGCAGCGCCGCCAGCGGCTGAAACCGCGCCCGCCACGCAGGCCACGGCGCCGGCAAAGCCGCTCTCGCGCTTGGAGCAGCTACGGGCGCAGGTGCTCAACGGGCAGGCCGCCAAACCATGAGGACGCCGGCATAATGAGAACGATTTCTGGCCTAATCTTTGCCGCGTGCGTTTTTTTCGCGAATGTCGCGAGGGCGGATGAGGCTCCGATTGCCCTTCGCGTGTATCCCAGCGAGGTTTCGTTGACCACCGCGCGCGACTCGCAATCAATCATTGTTCAAGCAGAATACGCCAACGGCATCACGCGCGAGGTCACCGACACGGTCGAGTGGAAGCTCGACCGTGAGGACATCGTTGCCCGCGACGGAAATCGACTGGTGCCGCGTGGCGACGGTGCCGCGAAGCTTACGCTCGCGTTCGCAACGCAGACCGTCGAACTGCCAGTAACTGTGGCCCAGGCCGCGGTCGACCCGCCGGTCAGCTTCAAGCTCGACGTGATGCCGGTCTTTATGAAGGCGGGCTGCAATGCGGGGAGCTGCCATGGAGCCGCCCGCGGCAAAGACGGCTTCCGATTGTCGCTGTTCGGTTTCGATCCCGATGGGGACTACTATCGACTCACGCGCGAACAGCCTGAGCGGCGGCTTGACCTTTCGATTCCGACCGAGTGTCTGCTCATTGAAAAGGCCACCGGCCAGGTGCCGCACTCCGGCGGCAGCCCCACGAAAAAGGGTGATCCGTATCATGCCACGCTGCTGCGTTGGCTGGAAACCGGCGCGCCGCCCGATGCGGACGCGGTTCCCACGATCGAATCCGTCGAGCTGTTTCCGCCCACCGCGCTTCTCGATGGCGCCGGCGAGACGCAGCAGCTAACAGTTCGGGCCAAATACTCCAACGGCACCGACCGGGACGTCACCCACCTCGCGGTGTTCCTCTCGAGCAACGACAACTCCGCGAAGGTCGCGGCGGATGGCAAAGTCACGGCCGCCAACCGCGGCGAGGCCTTCATCATGGCCCGCTACGAGAAGCACACCGTCGGCGTCCCGTTCATCACGCTGCCCAAGGGCCTCGAATTCCAGTGGCAGGATGTGCCCGCGAACAACTACATCGACGAACTAGTTTATGAAAAACTCAAGCGACTGCGAATACAGCCCTCGGAGTTGTGTTCCGACACCGAGTTCATTCGCCGCGTGAGCCTCGATATTTGCGGCATGCTGCCGACGGCCGAGGAGACACAGCAGTTTGTCGCCGATGGCGATCCGGCCAAGCGCGAAAAGCTCGTCGAGCGGCTGCTGGAGCGCAAGGAATTCGTCGAGCTGTGGGTGATGAAGTGGAGCGAGCTCTTGCAGATTCGTTCCACACAATACGTGAGCTACAAGGCCACGCTGCTTTATTACACGTGGCTGCAGGAACAGATCGCCGGGAACGTGCCCATCAATGAAATGGTGCAGAAGCTGCTCAGCGCTCAGGGTGGCACGTTCTCGAGCCCGGCGACAAACTACTATCAGGCCGAGCAGGACCGGCTGAAGACCGCCGAGAACGTGGCCCAAGTCTTCTTGGGGATGCGCATCCAATGCGCCCAGTGCCACAACCATCCGTTCGACCGCTGGACGATGGACGACTACTACAGTTTCGCGGCATTCTTCGCCCAGATCGGGCGCAAGGCCGGGGCCGATCCGCGAGAGACGATCGTGTTCAACTCCGGCGGCGGCGAAGTGAATCACTTGGTCGGCGGCCGGGCCATGCCGCCGAAATTCTTGGGCGGCGCCGTGCCGGACGTGACTGGCCGCGATCGGCGCGAAGTGCTGGCCGAGTGGTTGGCCTCGTCCGAGAACCCGTTCTTCGCCAAGAACCTGGCCAACATCGTTTGGGCGCACTTTTTTGGCCGAGGAATCGTGCACGAGGTCGATGATGTTCGCGTCAGTAACCCGCCGGTGAACGGGCCGCTGCTCGAAGCGCTCGGCCAGAAATTCACCGAGTACAAATACGACTTCAAGCGCATGGTCCGCGACATCTGCACGTCGCGCACGTACCAGATGAGCACCCGCGCGAATGAGACCAATGCGGACGATGAGCGCAACTTCTCGCATGCCGCGCTGCGTCGCATTCGAGCGGAAATCCTGCTCGATATCATCAGCCAAGTGACCGAGACGAAGGACAAATTCGGCGGACTTCCACTAGGTGCCCGCGCGGTTCAAATTGCCGATGGCAACACGGCAACATACTTTTTGACCACGTTTGGCCGGGCGACGCGCGAAACGGTATGCTCGTGCGAAGTAAAGATGGAGCCCAATCTTGGTCAGGCGCTGCACCTCATGAACGGCGAAAGCGTGCACGAGAAGGTCAAGCAAGGCGGAGTCGTCGCACGGCTGCTGGAAGCGGGCAAGACGCCGCCACAAGTTGCCGACGAGCTGTATCTGCGGACGCTCAGCCGCAAGCCGACTGAGGCGGAGATGACGGCGATCAACGAACAGTTAGCAGCAGCGGGCGACGCGAAGGCCGCACTCGAAGACGTGTTCTGGGCGCTGCTCAACTCACGCGAGTTCCTCTTTAATCACTGAGAAAACGAATTGAATGTGTGCCACTGCTGGCTTGCCCAGCAGTGCAAATTACCTATCAGCGATCCACTGCCGGACAAGCCGGCAGTCGCGCCCGATATGACTCAGAGTACTAGCAAACTGCGGGAGACTGTTCTGGCAACAGTGACGTTGCTGTTTGCGGCGAACGTGCAGGCCCAGGAAAAAGTCACGTACGACGACCATCTCGCGCCGATATTTCGCCAGCGCTGCAGCTCCTGCCACAATCCCACGGCCAAGAAAGCCGATCTCGACGTCACCAATTATCTTGCCTTGATGCAAGGCGGCGCTTCGGGAACCGTCGTTGAGGCGGGCGATGCCAGCTCGAGTTATTTGTTCGCGCTAGTGGCCCACGAAGCCGAACCGTTCATGCCCCAGGGCGCCGACAAGATTCCGGATGCGGAAATCGAGCTGCTTCGAAAATGGATCGATGGCGGCGCACTCGAAAACAAGGGCAGCAAGGCGGTCAAGAAGAAAGCTTCGATGGTCGCCGCGATCGAGATCGACCCGGGGAAGCGGCCCGAAGTCATTCCAATGCCGGCCCGCATGGTGCTCGAGCCGCACTATTTGTTGCCGAAGCCGTCGATGGCGCGCTCGCTGGCCACGAGCCCTTGGGCGCCGCTCGTGGCGATGACCAGCCAGCGCCAGGTGCTGCTTTACAACACCCAGACGCTCGAGCTTGTGGGCGTGTTCCCGTTTCCTGAGGGACAGCCGAACGTGGTGCGTTTCAGCCGCGATGGCCGTTTGCTGCTAGCCGGCGGCGGGCATCCGGCCGCAAGCGGAAAGGTCATTGTGTGGGACATCACCACCGGCGAACGTTTGTTCGAGGTCGGCAACGAGCTCGATGTCGTGTTGGCCGCCGACATCAGTGCCGATTACAAGCGAGTTGTTCTCGGCGGCCCGCAGCGCATCGTGCGCGTATACTCCACCGAAACGGGCGAGCTGCAATACGAAATCGCCAAGCACACCGACTGGGTGCTCGCCGCCGAGTTCAGCCCGGACGGCGTTCTCTTGGCCACGGCCGACCGCAACGGCGGACTGCACATGTGGGAAGCGCACACCGGCCGCGAATTTCTCACGCTTAATGGCCACACGGCGGCGGTTACGGCGCTCTCCTGGCGCGCCGATTCGAATCTGCTGGCGTCGGCCTCGGAGGATGCGACCGTACGCCTGTGGGAGCCGGAGAATGGCACGCAGGTCAAGAACTGGAACGCGAAAAATTCCGTGCTGTCGCTTGAGTTCACGCGCGACGCGCGGCTTGTAACCTGCGGGCGCGATCAAGCCACGCGCCTGTGGGACCAGGACGGCAAGCAGCTGATGGAGTCGCCCGCAATCGGCGACGTGGCAGTCAGCACGACGTTTTGCGATGAGTCGCTCCGCGCAATCACAGCAAGTTGGGCGGGTCTGGTGCAGGCTTACAAAGCTGATGGCGCGGCCGTGCTCGGCAGCCTGGCCACGAATCCGCCGAAACTTGAAGAGAGGTTGGCGGCCGCTCAGCAGCAACTTCAAGAGAAAACGTCGGCCAGTCCGCCGCTTGCCGAGGCCCTTCGCAAGGCCGAAGAAGCGGTTGCGTCCACACAAGCCGCGCTGGCCACCGCACAGCAAGAAGCGGTCGGACTCCAATCGAAAGTTGATGCTCTCGCCGCAGAGGCAAGTCAGCTCGCACAATCGCGCGCCGCGAGCGACGCCGAGCGCACCAATGCCGCCACGACACTCGCGCAGGTTCAGTCGGCTCATTCGCTCGTCGGCGAGTCGCTGCGCCACATGACCGAAGCCCTGGCGGCCTTGCCGGGCGACGCTGAACTTTCGGCGTTGCAGAACCAGCTCACAGAGCGCAGCAAGGCGCTCGAAACTCGTGCTGCCGAGCTGCAAACAAAAGTTATGGAATTAACGACCACGATGGAAACGACAGACACGAAACTGAACGATACGAACACGGCCCTTGAGGCTTCACAGAAGGACTTGGAAGCTGCCAAGCAAAGGTTGTCCGGACTTCAAAAACAAGCCGGTGATCTGGCGGCTGCGGCCGAGGCGGCGCGTCAACCGGCGAAGGCTGCCGAGGCGGAAGTGGCAAAGCTGCAGGCTGACGTTGCTCGCTGGCAGGATGAGATCGCGTTCCGCGACAGGATTTCAGCACTTCAGGCGCAGCTTGACTCGGCCGCGAAGGCCGCCGCCGAGCGCGAAGCCGAGCTGCAAAAAGCCCAGGAACAGCTCGCCGCCGCGAAGACTTCGGTTGATGCCGCGTCGGCTAAGCTCAGCGAGGCGGCCAGCGGCGTCGATCAGATTCAAGCCGAGATTCGCCAAGCGAGAGGTATCAAGTAGCCGTGCTCTGGGAGGCGACTGCGGCGCCGATTCGGCGCTACCTGCCTGGCAAGAACGTAATCGGCGCCAGAGACGCGTCCCACAGCGATCACTCGTCTTTAGCGCTCAAAGTCGCGACGTCTTTAAACGGGTAGGTGACCGTCTTATCCGCTTTGTATTCGTGAACGGTCATCCAGGAGAACTTGCGCTGGTTCTTGTTCGCCGGATCGGGGTCCTCCAGGGCGACGCCGTCGGCCTCGATGTACGCGGTGCGAACCACTGGGACGCGCTTTTGTGCCGGTGGTACAAGTTCGTAATCCGTGCCGCGAGTCTGGCAGAACCAGGTGTTGTCGCGAAAGCCGCTCGCTAACCGCTTGTTCGCGGCCTCGATTAGCCTCTTCTTTCGCAGCGCGTCAATTCCTTCATCCAGCTCGATCGCATCGATCATCTTTTGCGTTTCGGAAACGTCGAAGCTGACCCAGCCGTACGGCGGCAGGAACGCCTCCAGCTTACAATGCGACGGAGAGTTCTTGGCGAACGTATTGATGCCATAGGTGATGCGCGTGGGAAATCCCATGGCCCGCCCGAGTGATGCGCAGAACCCGTGGTAGTCGCTGCAGTGGCCAAGCCGCCGCTCGAGAGCATGAACGCTACTCGCGCGAAGTGACGCGTCGACGTGATCGTACTTGAGGTTCGCGTTGACCCAGTTCATCACGGTCGTGAGATCATTCAGCGGGTTGCCCGGCTGCGGCACGATTTCCCGTACCAGCTTGGTAAATCGCTCATCGACCATGACCGACTGCTCGTCGCTCTGGCGATAACGATCGAACGTGTTCGGCCAATTGGCCGGCGCGGCAATCTCTTCTGAATCCAAGTTCCAGCGCAGCTCCCAGACTTTGATCTTGAATCGGTGGCGGACGATTTGGGCGCCTTCCGGCCTGTGAAACTCGAAATATGCAAACTTGTTGCCGTATTCGGGTTCGCTCGCCACCTGGGGTTCGACGCGAATCGGGAAGCTGGACAGCTCACCCTCGGTGACTTCCTGGCCGAAATCGCTCTGCGGCATGGGCAGCCAGACTTTGAGCAGCTCGGCCTTGTACGGCGGCGTGACGACAACCGAGAAGTCGACCTCGTAGTTCACCGGGTTTGCGCGCGTCGCTTGATAGGGCAACTCCGGACTTAGCGGCTCGGCCGAGTTGGCGACCGATGCAGCGGCCAACAGAGCGACAAATAAAGTCGTTTTCAATGCCGGCTCCTTCATATTGCCCTGCGGCCAAGGTATACTCAGCACTCTATCTCCGAGACGGCAAAACAGCAAGTATTGCGGCCCGCAGTCACCATTCACCAGTCAATGAACGGACCCTGCAATGAGAAACACTCTTACCTGGTTGTCGACACTGTTGCTCCTTTGCCTGTGCATCAAGTCGGCTGCCGCGGCTTCCGAAGACGAAGCGCCGCAGCCCGATGAGGAAGGCTGGTACAGCCTCTTCAACGGCAAGGATCTCACCGGTTGGAAGAAAGCCGAGGAGAATGAGGACACGATCAAAGTGGTCGATGGCGAAATTGTCATTAAAGGCGATCGCTGCCACTTGTTTTACGTCGGCCCGGTGAATGACGCGAACTTCAAGAATTTCGAGTGGAAGTGCGAGATCCTCACCAAGCCCAATTCGAATTCGGGAATGTACTTCCACACCGAGTATCAGCGTCGCGGCTGGCCTTCGAAAGGAATCGAAGTGCAGGTCAACAATACGCACCGTGATCCGATTAAAACCGGGAGCTTGTACCGTGCCAAAAACATCATGCACAATTCGCCAGCAAAGGATAACGAATGGTTCACGCAACACGTGATCGTCGACGGACGGAAAGTCACCGTGAAGATCAACGATAAGGTCGTGAACGAATTCGAAGAGAAAGATCCGCCGGAGCGCGAGCGCGGCTGGGAGCGCAATGTCCTCTCCTCGGGCACCTTCGCACTGCAAGGGCATGACCCCGGCAGCGAGGTCCACTATCGCAAGGTGCTGGTCAAGCCGCTGCCTTAAGGGGCAACGAATTCGTAGCTTGGGCACTGCCCAGGACAGCCAACTACGGCACCGCGGTTGTGGTGGGCGGTGCCCACCCTACTTCTGGATCTGCGCACGCAATCGCGTGAGCGCCAGCCCAACAACGAAAATCACGGCCGTGCCGACGACGATCGTCATATTCGCGTGTAGCGGATTGCGAAGGTGCGGAGGGAGCGTAAACAAGCTGGGCAGCGACATCCAAATCATGGTCAATGCGCCCAGCGTCACGGCAATCGCCGCCGCCACGCTGTCGGTGCGCCGGCAAACCAGGCCGAGGAGAAACAACCCTAGGACGCCTCCGGAAAACAGCCCTGCTAGATTCCACCAGGCATCGAGCGCCGTTTGAACCCGAATCATACTCAGGCCCATCGCGATGCTTAGCCCGCCCCAAAATGCCGTGGCAAAGTGAAGCGCGCGCATCGCCTCGCGCTCGTCCGCTTGCGGCCGCAAGTAGCGCTTGTACAAGTCATACAACGTCAGCGTGGCCATGCTGTTGAAATTCGAGTCCATCGAGGACGCGAAGATCGCCGCTACAACTAGCCCCGCCATGCCGACGGGCAACCCCGTCGCAATAAAGTGCGGGAACACGTCATCCGCCGTACCGCCCGAAGGAAGCAACGCCGGCCGATTGCCGTAGTACACGAATAGCGCCGTTCCGATAAAGAAAAACACGCCCGCCACTGGTACGTACATGAGCGTCGTAATCCACACGCTTTTCGCGGCATCCTGATCGCTGCGGGCTGTGATATATCGTTGCACGTAACTTTGGTCGACGCCAAAATTCGTCAAGTGCGTCACCAGTCCAAAAACGAAAAGCACCCAAAACGTTGGCTCGAAGAGCGACGGGGCAAAGCTGCCCACGCTGAACTTGTCAGCGGCGATGCCCTCGGAGATTATCGTGGCCGGCCCGCCCGGCGTGCCGACAAGAAGCGTCACGATGCAAGCGGCGGTGCCGGCGATGAGCACCACGCTTTGCAGCACGCCAGTCCATACGACCGCCTTGATGCCTCCAGCAAGCGTATACAGCGTCATAAGCGTACCGGTGATGATGATCGTCGTGGGCACCGGCAGCCCTGTAAGTGGCGCGACCGCTTTCGCCAGGAGATAAATCACAGTCCCCATCCGGGCCGTTTGGTAGAGCAAGAAGCAAACCACCGCATAAGTTCGTGCCCACGGGCCGAACCGCTCCTCCAAGTGTTCATAGGCAGAGACGTGCCCGCTGCGGCGGTAGAACGGCACAAACCAACGTACGGCAACTACCGCCCCGATGGGCGTCGCGAGCGAGAACACGAACGCGTTCCAGTTGCTGGCGTACGCCTTGCCCGGGTTCGCCAGGAACGAAATGCTGCTGATGTACGAGCCGAACATCGACAGGCCGATGGCCCAGCCGGGCAGCGAGCGGCCCGCGGCCGTATATTCGCCGGTACTCTTGGAGCGCCGCGCGAACCAGAAGCCGATGCCTACGACCGCTCCCAGATACGCGACCAGCACGATGAGATCGACGGTTCGAACCATCAGAGAGGCTCTAGTGGTCCATCCAGATGGCCGTTTCGAATCGGCCGCTTGAGTCGGCGGCGCCGCGCGGCATCGAATTGGTGGTCGCCTCGAGAGAAATACGACCGTGTCGGTCGACGGCGATGATGCCGCCGTCGCCGGGTTGCAACACTTCATGTAGGCAGTGGTGCACGGCCTCGTCTAGAGATAGCCGGCGTTCGGCCACGAGCCATGCCACCTTGGCGGAAATCGAGTGGCGAATGTATTGCTCTCCGATTCCGGTGCCGCTTACGGCGCAGCTTTCGTTATTGGCGTAATTGCCGGCGCCGATGACCGGAGTGTCGCCAATGCGGCCGGGCATTTTTCCGCTCAGTCCGCCGGTACTCGTGGCGGCCGCGAGGTTGCCATGCATGTCGAGCGCGACGCAGCCCACGGTGCCGGCGCCCCCCTCGGCTTGCCGCACGGGCGCTGACTGCGGCTCGGGCGAGATCGGATATGCGGGCGCCTTTAATTTTTCGAGATTCAGCTTGCCGAGCGCATCCTGCAAGTCTTTAAAGCGCTGCGGCGTGTAAAAATAGCTTTGCTCCACGTGCGCGAGGCCGTTTTCGCGAGCAAACGCATCGGCCTCTCCGCCGGCCAGTAAGATATGTGGCGTGCGCTCCATCACGAGCCGCGCGGCCTTGATCGGATTCTTCTGATGTTTGACGCCGGTCACCGCGCCGCAGCGAAGCGTGGCGCCATCCATGATCGAGGCATCGAGCTCGTGCTCGCCCGCGCGATTGAACACAGCGCCGCGGCCGGCGTTGAACTGCGGGTCGTCCTCGAGCATGACGACGACGGCCTCGACCGCATCCAGCGAGGAGCCACCCTCGGAAAGAATTCTCTTTCCGGCTGTCAATGCATTCTGCAGCGCGCGGTCAAGCTTCACGCGCACATCCGCGCTCATCTCGCGCGAACGCTTGCCGGCCCCGCCATGCAGCGCGATAGCCCATCGGCCCTCGACTGGTTGTTCGCGAACCTGTGCCGACGCGAATCTCGTCATCAGTGCCACCATAAGAAGGGCAAGAACAAGCTGTCGCGAAGCCGTCGGGATCGCCGCGCGGCAACCGAGCGGAACACAGAGTGTCATGACATAACTCATCTTACGAGCCAATGTCGATTCCACAGACTCGCCAGTATTGTGGACACCCGGCAGCATGACGGCAAGTCACGCTGCCGTAAATCCGTAAACTCTGTCTGACCACCTTGATCCCAGCTCGGCGGAGCGGCACACAAAATCATGAATCGCGAAAGCGCGAAAGTACGAAACTACGAAAGGCGAGATAGACATCGTTTTCTCGCGCTTTCGCACTTTCGTCATTTCGTGATTCAAAGAACGACCGCAAACGCGTGGTACGTGACACTGGCTTTTTCGTCGGAAAGGGAGGCGAACGCAACCGACTCATCTGGTTCGCATTGCCGCGAGGAGATTGCGCGTGATTTGCTGAACGCGCTTGTCTGGACCTTGAGGCGCGGTATAAACCTGCGGACGAACATAGCCGGGCGGCGCACTTAACCCGTCCGCCCACCAAATTGTCGCCGCGTTGAAAACAAAGTTTCCTTTCGCTCCCGGATAGATCGTGGCCGTGTATGTACCGCCGTTCGGCTCCCCCGGCGCACTTTGCGTCGGGCCGCTGGCGACGATTTCCAAGCCGGGAATAGGCGCCGGATCGCCATGAAATTCCCATCCGACGAGACCGGGAATGGAATCGCCGGCTCGCATCCCAGTGCCGGCGAATAGCCAATGATCGGGCAGCCGGCAGGTCCAGTCGGCGCCGCCGGTGACGGGGCCCGTGCTGTGCGCTCCGATCAGTTCATTGGCATACGGCCGGCCGTGCTTGAGCGTGCTCATTTGTTCAAATTCATGCGTGCCGCCCGCTGGGCCGAACACCCCTGCGCGCTCGAATGCCTGAAGCTCTTCATCGAACTGAACGCGGCCGCACACCGCGTTGCCCGAAAAGAATGCGGCGTTCACGCCGGCCGCGATTGCGGCTCGGACGTTTTCAAACATTTCGATAGTCCAATACTCGTCATGCCCGACGCTGAGAAATCCGCGGGCGCGGCGCAAGCCGTCGGCGTCGCGGTGCGTGTCGAGGTTGGAAATATACGTCACGTCGTAGCCCAGCGACTCCATCCAATAGGCAAGTGGAAACTCCCACAGCAGCCATTCGCCGGAGCCCAACGACAACGGCGCATCGAGGATTTGGCAGTATTTTCCGTACGGCCGATGGAAATCGACCTGCACTCCGCCGCCCCAGTACCATTCATGCTGCCCGTTGTCATACAGCGAAAACTGACTCGGCCAGCGATTGTAGGCTTGCCACGTGTTATCGCTGCACTGAAAGAGAAAGTCCGCACGGCGGTCGTCGCGGACGATGAAGATCAGATAACTCTGCAGGCCGCTGGCCAGCGCCGTGAGCTTGCCGAGATAAACACCGCTCGTCCAATCTTGCGGAATCTGCAGTTCGGCACTGGACTCCCATTCGCACGTGCGCAGTCGTTTTGGTCCAACTGGCGGTTCAGGTTGAACTCGCCCCGAGAAATCGCCCAGCTGCTTGACGAGCCGTCCGCCTGTTCCGCCGTAGTAGCCGCTGCGAAAGATGTCGAGCGTAAATCGTGAAGGCGGGTTGGTGCTCACATGAAACGTAACCGTGTCGCCCGCGCGCACGCTGCGATGGGAGCAATACCCTTCAATCCACGGGCACCGATAACGCGAGGCGGGTTCGACCCGCGTCGCGCGAAGCATCCAGTCGCGCGTGCCGGGACGCTGGTTTTCTTGGACTATCGGATCGGCGGCCGGCGCGGCTCCCGGTGCGCGAGCCGCAGGCAGCATGTTACCTACACCTGCGGCCGCCAGCCCGCGCAACAACTGTCTTCGCGTGAAGTC
>DASXWB010001022.1:0-3189 GCA_036503915.1 Lacipirellulaceae bacterium
TTTTCGTTCGGCCCGTTCCAGCAATTCCTGACATCCCTTCAAATGCTTGACACCTTCTTCGTACCGCGCAAGAGCTTCCGACAGGCCGAGCTTGCCGCTTTCCAGTTCGGCAACGATTTTCTCGAGTTCCTCAAGCGATTCTTCGAACGAGGCAACGCATTCATCACGTGGCGTAGGCTTTTTCTTGGCCATCAAAAATCCTCTGAGAGCTTCTAACAGAATGATTTAAAACCGCCAAATGCCAAGATCGCCAAGTAAGACGATGGCCTTCTTGGGGTTTCTTGGCGTTCTTGGCGGTTGATATTGTTGAGGCTCTAACATTATTCTTCAATCGAATCGACTTTGCTCACGGCTTCGCCGGTTGCGAAACGGGTGACGAGCGACTGCCCGCTGCGCAGTTGTTTAGTGGAGCGAATCACTTCGCCTGAAGCGCGGTCGCGCGTAATCGTATATCCTCGGGCCAGGACTTCCAATGGGCTGAGCGAGGCGATCTTGCCGGCGATCATAGCCAATTGGTTTTGGCGGTCGCGCAGTAGCCGGCGCATGGCCGCATTGCCGTGCAAGGTAAGCTCGTCGAGCTTCCGGCTCCGATCGTGGATCAAATCGAACGGCCGGCGGAACGGCCGCTGGCTCGCGACGCCCTCCCAGCGTGCCCGCAGCAGCATCACACGGCGGTGAGCCGCATGGCGTAGCCGCTGCTGATAGGCGCGCACCCGCGCACTTATTTCCTCCGCCGCCGGCACCACGCGCTCGGCCGCTTCGCTGGGCGTCAGCGCCCGCACGTCGGCCGCCAGGTCAGCGAGCGTCACATCGATCTCATGACCGACAGCCGACACGGTGGGAATGCGAGAGGTGGCGATTGCCCGCACGACCGGTTCTTCATTGAACGCCCACAGGTCTTCCATGCTGCCGCCGCCGCGGCCCACCACGAGCACATCGGGCGGCGGTGAGAGGCAATTTGCCAATCGGATGCCAGCGACGATTTCCGCGGCGGCCCCATCGCCCTGCACACGAGCCGGAATCACCATCACGTCCACCCCGCGCCAACGCCGCCGCAACACTTCCAGAAAATCTCGCACTGCCGCGCCCGTCGGGCTGGTGACGAACGCCAGCCGGCGGGGGAACGCCGGCAACTTGCGCTTCCGCGCCGGATCGAACAGACCCTCCGCGGCCAGCTTCTCGCGCAACTTGCGCAGGGCCAGCTCCAGAGCGCCCATGCCTTTGGGCTGCAGCTCGTCGACAACTAATTGGTAGCTGCCGCGCGGCGCGTAGACGTCGATGTGGCCATGGCAAATGACGTCGAGGCCGTCGGCCAAATCGAATTTCAGCCGCGCGGCCGACGACCGCCACATGACGGCACGAATCTGAGCCTGGTCGTCTTTGAGCGTGAAATAACAGTGGCCCGACTGCGGGCGTGAACAATTCGATATTTCCCCGGCGACCCACACGCTTGGAAACTCGCCCTCCAGCGCGTCTTTGATCTGCACCGTCAGCTGCGAGACGGTGAGCGTTTGCTGGGCAGTTTGTGTTGACGAAGTCACCATAGGCTATCGAAGATAACGCAATTGTGACGCACTCGAAAGAGAGACTGGCCATACTCATCGGACCAGCGACGCAAACTGGAATCTGCCCACGTGGCCGGTCTCGGAGAGGCCGGCTACGGTTGTTGCTTTCGGGAAGTATCCGATGCGCAAAATTCTCTGCTATGGGTTTTGCGCTCCTGTAGCGATTTGGACACAGTAAAAACCAATGACCGGCAGCGCAACCTTAGCGCAGCGTGCTAAAGATCAACGAACGGGCGCAACTGGAGCGCTTTCACACTTGTGGTAGACTCGCGCGCCGCGTCAGCAGCGGGAACCCGATCTTGGATGCTGCGCAATATCCCATGGTGGAAATTATCTAACTGTGAGGCCTAAGCCCTGCGCGATGATTTTGGTATGCTCAGCGCTCGCGATCGAGTTGTTATGTCGCCGCTGCGACCTCGACCGCTTCTGCTAAGCAATGGGAGATGTCGATGCAAAATCAAGAAGACAAATCCAGTCCTGCCTCGGACAAACCCGGTTTCCTGGGAATGCCGCGCGGCGTGCGCATCTGGGCAGAAGCCGGGCCGCGGTTTTGGGCCGGCGTGGTGCTTGGAATCGCTCTTGGGCTGGCCTTCGGCTTGGTGTTCGGCGGGGGCCTGGTGCGTCAAGGGCTCAAAAGCGATACCACGCTCGCGGGAATAGGTCTCGTGGCGATTGTCGTCGGGATCTGGTTCGCCCAGTGGACAATCGGCCGGACGGCCGGACGCAAATAATCCGCGGCGCAGTTGGCAGCTATCGGAGACGTGCGGCGGCGCGGCGGCCCATTAGGCGGCGCGCGAGGGGACGTGCCGTTGAGGGGCGTCCGAAGAATCGGCGTCGGAAATACGCACGCTGGTCGATTGGGGCGCCATAACGACCTCGCCGGCTTTGCGAGTGCCGGCTGCGGCCCAGGCTTCCGCTTCTGAAGTGAAGCCGTCGAGAAGGCGCTCCACGCGCTGGCGACACTCTTCCAGGCCGGCGCGCGTCAATTCGGGCGGCAGCATGAGCGGCGGACCGATCACGGCCCGAGCGCGCGAGAACGGTCGAGGCACTGCGAAGCGGTCCCAGCTATTGACGCGCCACGGCCGATCGCAGCCGAAACCCATGACCACCAGCGGCAGCTGCAGCCGTGAGGCCAGATAGATGGGCCCCTGCGCCAACTTTCGTCGCGGCCCGCGCGGGCCGTCGGGCGTTAACGTCAGGTGCTGCCGCCGGCTGCGATCGAACAACTCCCAAATCGCCCGCGCTCCGCCGCGATAGGTCGAGCCGCGCACGCAGTCGAACCCGAAGTGATAGGCGATGCGCGCCAGGATGTCGGCGTCGTTGTGCTGGCTGAGCAGCATCGTCAAATGGCAATGGCCGCGAAGGTAGAGCGGGGCCAGGATGTTCTCGTGCCAGAAGATGTAAATTCGCGGGCCGCCGATGCCGAGTGCGGGGTCGACGGAGCGGTCGTAGAACGCGGCTCGATAATCGAGCGTGCTCATCCAGGCGCGGATGGCTTCGGCCGTGACGAGGCCGCCGACCTTCACCAGTGCGCGTGGCAATTTCAGTTTGCGTCGCTTCTTGCGTTTCATTCGCTTGCGCGTCCGTGCGCGTCGTAGGTCAGCCTTTCCAGGCTGACGCCAAA
>DASXWB010001023.1:0-5651 GCA_036503915.1 Lacipirellulaceae bacterium
CTGCGATCAAAACAAAATCGTGGTGGAGCTAAATGGCGAAGAGGTGACGCGCATGGATTTGGATGAGTGGACGGCGCCGAACCGCCGGCCCGATGGCTCGGAACATAAGTTCGACGTTGCCTATCGAAGCCATCCGCGCAAGGGATACGTAGGCCTTCAGGACCATGGCAGCGATTGCTGGTATAAGAACGTCAAACTGCGGATTCTAAGGGGATCATGAGGCGAAGGCCCAGTGTTGAAGTGCAAATGCGTTGACAACACCAGAGTCTTTTCGGCAGCATGCGTTCTAACGCAGTAAGGGGCCTCGAGTCATCGCGTAACTCGCGCTTCCAACGAGGGTAGGTAACTTGACAGCTCCTCTTCAAGCAGTTCGAACTTCGCGCCCATCATCTCTTCGCCGTGCGAAAACGTGTGATCGCCGCCGTAGTAGGGATCGAGCCGCATGTCGCGGCGGATAAGAGGAAGGGCGTCAGTCGTATTTTGCCGTTCGTCTTCCAGCACTCGTTTCCACCGAGCGATTAACGCCCGTGCGTTCTCAATTTCTTCCGGCCAATGAGCGGGTTTAGCAGTCAGCGCCGCGACGGCATCGCGTAGCTGGCACGATTCGTAAAAGTTCGCGTGCGTTCGTGCCGTGTGATAGAACCAAAGGACGGGCACCGCTTCGGCGTCGAAGGTCAGGTGATGGCGGTCGTCGACGTTCGGGCTTGCCTCGCGAATTTTCGTCGCCGCCTGCTGCAAATGCCTTTCCATCTCGCGGTAGCTCTCGCCAAGGATTTTTGCATCGCCCCTGGGAGCAATGAGGAACGTGGGCTCTTTTTTCAAGCCTTCGGAATCCATGATCTCGGCCCGGAATAGAAAACGGCCATAAAAAACAACGGGCAATGCCGCGTTCTTATTGGCACACATTGGGTGCATTGGCCCCAAGTAATAGGGGCCCGTGTAATATGGTGGCAGCTCCGGCGAGAACGGGATCGTGTCGGATACGTGTTTCCATGCTTGGCGCAAGGCGTCGCCCGACTGTTTTCCGGCCAGCCGCTGCGCGAACGCGTGAAGCAGCTCTTCTCGATCAGGCACGGGCGACCACCAAAGGAATTTGTTGATCTCGGCAGTCGATGTTCCGTAGAACGGGCGGAAGGCGGGAAATACCCAGGCGCCATCGGCGCCGCAGGAGGCCAGCGCTTCCGCGCGATCGGCCCAGCGATCCATGCACGGAATCTGCGGCAACCGCGGCGCTTCGAAGCCCAGCTCGGGTTCGCTTTTGAGATATACGCGAACATTATTCTTGGCACATGCGCCAATCTGCTCCTGTGCCCGCGGGCCAGGACCAATCAGGTCGATGCTGTAGTCCCAAATATCTTTCACGATGCCATGCGGTTTTTGGATCGTCTCCGACTTTTCGATCTCAGTAAACAGCGTGACGCCCGGTTTTAATTTTTCAATGAAGCCGGAAACGGCCCGGTCTTTTGCCCAAACATGCTCGGCCGAATAAGGCCAGGCGACAAGCTCGGCCTGAGGATTTACTTCGCGAATGGCGCTCGCGAGGTCGTTGCAAAGATCGGCGACCGCGGCCTCGGCACCGAGCGGTTCGCAGCGAGAGCAATTGGTGTGCCCCTTTTCAACGCCGTAGGGCCGCATATGACAATGATAGAATCCTTCGCCGCCGATGATGATGACAACGCCTTGCAGCTCGGGCAGAGATTTGAACAAACCTTGCAAGCTCTCTCTTAGATACTGCCGCACGAGGGGGTGCAACGTGCACAGCGTATACTCGCCGTCGGCAGACCACGTTAAAGCGCCGCGTATTTCCGGATGCGCTTGGAAGATAGGATCCGACTTGGGAAATTTTTGGCGCGTGTTCAAGAAGGCATAGGCCTTCAATCCGTACTGACTAAGTTGCTTCATCCCCTCCCGATGCGATTCAAGAAGACCGCGAACGCGCCGGGCAGAAAGCTCCGGTATGGCATCGCTTTGAGAAAGTGCGTATAGATCGCCACCGCCGTACAGCACTGCGTTGAAGCCGAAAAAGACGACGTCTTTGTACGAACCGCCCTGCGGCACTGCACCCAGGCGGACGGGCAGGCGCGGCCTGTACACAATCGTTCCCAACGTCAGGATGGGGGCCTCGCGGAATCCGATTCGATCCAGCAGGCGCACAATTGCGTCGCGCAGTCCGTTTGGAGAATCGCCCTGCACGGTGATTCGGTCCTTTTGGACACGGATCGTGAACGACTCCAGTGTGTTTGAGTCGCCTCCTCCTGAGTCCAGCAGAACCAAAGCCGGCTGCTGAAGTCTAGCAATCGATTCAGGAGTTTCGCTCGACATGTCGACGGTGAGCTTCATTCGCTCGCGCAAGAAGGTCTGCAAGTGCTCAGCCATTCGACGACCGATCGGATCAATCCCACTTGGCAACACTATCCGCCAGCTTGAATCAATGGCTACTTCGCCGTTTTCGGCGACGGCATCGGGATCGAGTGAAAAGCGGCTGAAATAATCTTTCGAGAGGACAGAAAACGGGCAGGCGTCGTAAGCCGCTGCCGTTTCCGTCGCAAGCCGGGCACTGATTTCGGCTAGAGTTTCCGAGTTGGTTTGAGCTGCAGACTGAGCAAAGACGGTCGAATTCAACAAAAGTAATTGAATCAGCGCCAGGTAAAAAATTCGTCGCATCGATTGTTCCTTCACGAAAATATCACGGTTCCCAGATTGTCGCTGCGATGTAACGGTCACCTTTCGGCTCATCGTGAAAATAGTAGACGGTGACGATCTTCCCGTCGGGCCGCTGGACGCTGCGCGGGTAGCCGAGGTCGCGCCCGCCGCCATTGCCTCGGATCGCGGCTGCGAGCAAGCAAATATTCTTCGGGACGATCATGATCGATGGCATGCCGGTGGAGACGATCGTCCGTGAAATAACCAGCACTGAAACCGACGAGGATCTCATTACCCCATGACCAGATGCCATGATTCGCAGGCCAGCCGCCGAACCGGCCTGGCTCGGCATAGACTTTCACATGCCTGGCGCCAACCGGCGGCGATTGCCGCGCGCCGAACGCAATTTGGGCGGTGAATACGAGTGCCGCAAGCGCGTTCATCCAAAGGGAGCTCATTGCGATGTGCTGCCGCGATGCGGCATGATTTGGTCGCGAAGGATGTAAACAAACAGGCCGCTGCCGTAAACGATGAACAGCAGGTTGAGGACTTCAATGGCACTCGTACTCAACAGGAATATCCAGCCGACAAGGGCGATCAGACTCGGTATCGGATAGAGCCACATGCGGAAGGGCAGGGGACGGCTGCGCTGTTGCCGTACTACATGGAGAGCGAAGATTTGGCCGATGAATTGGATCACGATCCGCACCGTGACCGCACCGTTAATGACGGTTTTTAGCGGAAAGAAGCAGAAGAATGCCGTCATCGCACTCAAAAGCGCGAGCGACGCCCAAGGATAGCGGCGGGTCGGATGGAGCGCAGCAAAGAATTTAAAAAAGTCGCCGTTCTTGGACGCAGCGTACAGTATTCGCGAGTAGCCTAGGGTCATTGCAAACACTGAGGCAAGGCACGTCCAGATGATCAGTCCGGTAAAGGCCTTGGCGGCCGTGTCGCCGTACAGCTTGCCCATAAACGCGCCGGCAATGTTCTTTTTGGCAACACTGCCGTCGACTTGCGTCTCCTGCCACGGCACCACGCCAATGAAGGCGAAATTCATCGCCATATAGATGCACGCAACCAGAACGACAGAGATCAGCACCGCGCGTGGAATCGTTTTCTCCGGGTTGCGGACTTCCTCACCGAGGTGGCAGATATTGTAGTATCCGAGATAATCGTAGACCGCAATGCTGGTGGCTGCTCCCAGGCCAACCACGAATGTTCGATCTAGACGAAAGGCATTCTCGGGAAATGTAATTAGCGAGGCATCGAAGTTGCGAACTCCCAATACGATTACCGTGCCGACGGCGATTAATACACCCGTGACAAGTATCGTACTGAACCAGCCAAGCGAGCGGATTCGCTGGCAAAGCAACACGAAAATGGCCATCACCATCAGGCTGGCGGGGATGCCAACGATTGCCTTCTCGGACAGATTCCATAGTTGTGCGGTTTTGCCGTAAGCAGGCCAAAGCGTCATTGCAAACTCCGACGCAGCAATATAACCCGATGCCAACTCCAGGGTGCCGCTTACCAAAAACTGCCAGATGAACAAGAACGGCAGGAAGCGGCCCCAAGCCGATCCGCGGAAGATTTCGCGGAGATAGTGGTACGTTCCACCGCTGCCCGGAAACGCGGCGCCAAGTTCCGCCCACACGAGACCGTCGCACATCACGATGAGCATGGCCAGGCCCCAGCCGATCATTCCTTGCGGCCCAACCATCGCGCCGAGCAGCAGGGGTATGGTGATGAACGGCCCAGCCCCGAGCATATTGGCCACGTTCAGCGACGTGGCGTGCAATGTGTTAAGTCCGCGCTGGAGTTGCGGCGAGGATTCAGTCATTGATTTGCGGGACGAGACTGAGCTTAAGCCCGATATGCGGCGCTGCAGCGTCGTCCGTCAACGATAGAGCGGCTATCGCATGCCGCGGAATTCAATTATGAAGGCCGTTTTATGCTGCATGCGGCTGCATTACAATCGTTAGGGACGCTTTTCGATAGATTTAATGGGCCGCAAGGCGTTGATGCCGTCGAAAGAAGAGGATCCGAATAAGCTTGCTGTTCACGGCCGCCGAGTGTCGAGCACAATCGCGGCGAATGCTCACGAGGCGCGAGATCAAGATAATCGCGATGGCGTTGTTATCGCATGGAGACTTGTTATGACTCGTTCGATATTGTTGTTCACTGTGATTGCTTTCTTGATGATCTGCACATCGGCCACATGTACTGCACAAGCGCTTCCGGACGATGGGAAATTGCGAATCATCATTTTTGGAGCACATCCCGATGATGCCGAATTCAAGGCCGGCGGCGCCGCGACTTTGTGGGCCGACCATGGGCATCACGTCAAGTTGGTTTCCGTGACCAACGGCGACATCGGCCACTGGCAAATGGCCGGCGGTCCGCTCGCCCAACGACGCACGGCAGAAGCGGCGAAAGCGGACAAGATTCTCGGCGCTACGTCCGAGGTTCTCGATATTCATGACGGCGAGCTGGAGCCCAATCTGGAAAACCGGCGCAGAATCACGCGATTGATTCGCAACTGGAGGGCCGACATTGTGATCGCGCACCGGCCTTGGGATTACCATCCCGATCACCGCTACACGGGTGTGCTGGTCCAAGACGCGGCCTTTATGGTCACGGTCCCTTACTTTTGTCCCGACACGCCGGCGCTTGCTGAGAACCCGGTTTTTCTCTACTCAAGCGACCGCTTCGAAAAGCCCTATCCGTTTCGCGCCGATATTGCGGTCGCCATCGACGAAGTATTCGACCGTAAGCTTGATGCCATCCACGAGCTGGAATCGCAAGTTTACGAGGGAGGTGCCACCGGCGGCGAGAAGTTCGTGCGCGGCGTGCCGCCCGCGAACCAGCCGCAGCTGCGCAAAGCATGGCTGCGCGAGGCCTGGGAGAGCCGCCAAGGGAGTGAAGCCACGCGTCACCGCAACGCGCTAAACAAATGGTATGGTCCGGATCGCGGCGCGAGCATCAAGTTCGCCGAAGCGTTCGAAATC
>DASXWB010001024.1:0-5458 GCA_036503915.1 Lacipirellulaceae bacterium
GCTAAGTGCGCAGGCGTTTGCCGAGGAGTTCGCCGAGGAACAGGCAGGCCGTTAAGTACATCGAACGCCGCAGGCGTTCCACTCCAAAGCCCAGGGTCGCGCAGCGCACCCTGGGACATCAGTCAATGCACATCAGAAACCCCACGGGGTTTCACAGTTATTCAAGAAACCGCGCGCTTGTGTAACGCCTTTGGCGTAAACGGAATCACGGCAACAGGCGACCCAGGGTGCGCCTTTCGCGAAGCTCAGGGCGACCCTGGGCTACGTTGTGTAACCGCGTCGCGGTATGATCCGTTTATCAACACCTGACACCCGACACCTGACACCTATTTTGCCGCATGCCGCGCCGCTTCGCGGCGCGCCGCCACCACGCGGCGGGCCAGCTCGTCGATGATCACGCCGGCCAGGATCACGCCGCCGATGATGGCGAACTCGATGTTCTGATAGTCGGGATGCACGAGGTTGATGGCGTTGCTCAAGACGACCATCACGGCGGAGCCAATGACCACGCCGCTGATGCTTCCTTCGCCGCCGCGCAGCGAGCAGCCGCCGAGCACGGCGGCGGCAATGGCGTACAACTCGTAGAAGTTGCCAAAGTCGCTGGGCTGGGCCGCGTTGATATCGAGCACGAAGAGCATGCCGCCGAGGCCGGCCAGACTCGAGCAGATGACGTATGCCAAAAGCGTCATGCGGCCGACGTTGATCCCGCTGTAACGTGCGGCCTCCGGATTGTTGCCCAGCGCCAGCAGGTACCGTCCATAAATCGTTTTATTGAGAAACACCGCGGCGATGATCGCAAGGATGATGAGGATGAGCGTCGTGGCCGGCAGGTGAAATACGTCGTTGCTGTTGCCGAATATTGGCAGCCGCGTCGTGGCGATTGATCGCAAGCCTTTGAACTGGGTGCCGAAGCCCTGCGAGACGTCGCCCGTGATGCCGCGCGCGATGCCGCGGTAAAGCAGCAGCCCGCACAACGTCACCACGAACGGCTGCAGCCGAAGCCTCGTGATGAGAAGGCCATGAATGAGGCCGATGGCGACGGCCATGCCCAGGACTGCAGCCACCGCGGCAGCGACCGGCCAGTCGTGCGTGAGCAAGTACGGCAACAGGACGCCGACCAGGCACACGAGCGAGCCGATCGATAGATCGATGCCGCCGGTGATGATGACAAACGCGGCCCCGATACTGAGGATGCCAAACAGCGCCGTGCGGTGGACCAGGTTCTCGATGTTGCCGGCACGCAAGAACCGGTCGCTGGAAAACGCGGTGTACAGGCACACGACCACGAGCAGGAAAAAAATGAAACCAATCTTCGAGCGGGTGAGAAAGCCCGCGCGCGCGAGTGGTGCAGGCATCTTGGCCATCAGGCACCGATCCTTTCTGGCCGGCGATCGGCCTCGCCCGTGGCCAGATGCATGACAGCCTCTTCGCTCAGCTCCGCGCGGCTCAGCTCGCCGGCGATGCGGCCTTCGTGCATCACCAGGGCGCGGTCGGCCATGCCCAAAACTTCTTCCATCTCGCTCGAGGCAAACAAAATCGCGACGCCCTGGCGCGCCAGTTGATCGATGAGCTTGTAGATTTCCTCCTTCGCGCCAACGTCGATGCCGCGGGTCGGCTCATCGAGCAACAGCAGCTTCGGCTCCAGGCAAAGCCACTTTCCCAGCACGACCTTCTGCTGGTTGCCGCCCGAAAGGTAGCGCACCGGCTGGCGGTTATCCGACGTCTTAATGCGCATCACTTGGATCATCGAATCGGCGACCCGGTTCTCGGCCGCATTGTTGAGAAATCCGCGCAGCAGTCTGCGGCCCTGATCGCGCCGCAAGCTGGCGAGCGACAAATTGCGCTTCACGCTCATCGGCAGGATCAGCCCTTCGCGGCGGCGATCTTCCGGCGCGAGCATGATGCCCGCGGCGATCGCTTCACGGCTGGTGCGCGGCCGGCGGCGCAGCGGGCCGACCGTCATCGAGCCGCCGATGGCAGGCGTGACGCCGAACAGTGTTCCCAGCAGCTCGGAGCGGCCGGCGCCAACCAGCCCGGCAAGCGCGACGACTTCGCCGGCTCGCAGCGAGAAGCTGAGGGCGTGCTGCGGAAATGCCGACGTGCGAAGCCCGCTTACCGATAGCACAACTTCTCCGGGTGTGTGCGGCGTACGCTGGTAGAACCGCGACACATCGCGCCCGATCATGAGGCGCACCATGTTCTTTCGCTGGATTTCCCCGCGCGCCAGCTGGCCCGTGCATTGGCCGTCGCGCAGCACAAGCACCCGGTCGGCCAGTTGTTCGACTTCCGCCAGGCGGTGTGAGATATAGAGCACGCTCACGCCGCGCTCGCGCAGGTCGCGCACGACTTTGAAAAGGTAGTGCGTTTCATGCTCGGAAAGCGACGATGTCGGCTCGTCCATGATCAAAAGCCGCGCGTTGGTGCTCAGCGCCTTGGCAATCTCCACGAGCTGCTGCTTGGCGATTGCGAGCGTGCCGACGATGGTTTGCGGCGGGATATCGAGGCCGACCATGGCAAGGTATTTTCGGGAATCGCGGTCTATCGTGCGCTGATCGATGAGACCCGCGCGCCGTGGCTCACGACCGAGGTAGATGTTCGCGGCGACGCTGAGGTTGTCCGCCAGATTGAGCTCTTGGTGAATTAGCGAGATACCCTGCTTCAACGCTTGCGCGACGGACGTGAACTGGACAGGCTGCCCCTCGACGAGGATCTCTCCGGCCGTAGGCGTCTCGACGCCGGCCACAATTCGCATCAGCGTGCTCTTGCCGGCGCCGTTTTCGCCGACGACGGCCAGCACTTCGCCGCGCTCCAGTACAAGCGACACTTCCGTAAGAGCGCGCACGCCGGTGAACTGTTTGCTGAGGCGGCGCACTTCAAGCAGCGGTGCACAAGGAGCCGTAGACATCGGCAGTCAGCGCGTTGGAGCGATTGTAGCTGGCTGTTGTCGCCGGCCTTTAGAGGCCGGCGGCCGGGGTCACAGACCCCGGCTACAGGCCGTCATTTCTTAGCAAGGCGATCTTTGATCTCTTGCCAAAACTCATCCACATTCGAGGAGTTGATCACGCGTGCCGGGATGTCAATGAACTTGTTTTCGGGAATCACCGACTTGTTGCCCTTATGCAGCTCGTTGAGCACCTCGATCGATTTGTATCCATACTGGTACGGGTTCTGAACCACCGTGGCAATCACGTTGCCGTCCTTGATTCCCTGCAGCGTGGCCGCGTTCTCGTCGAAGGCCATCACTTTGACCTTGCCAAGTTTCCCGGTGCGATCGAGAGCTTCGAGAATGAGCGGCGGGTTGTACTCGAACAAGCCGACCATCGCCGTAAGATCGGGATGGCGCGTCAGGGCGTCCTCGCCGTTGGCTTTCGCCTTGGCCCGGTCGAATTGATCGGTCATGGTGCCGAGGATCGTGTACTTGCCGTCCTCACTGCTCAGCTCCTCGCCCGAGGGATCGACACGCTGGCGGTCCGGCTCCCGGTCGAGCAGTGCATCGATGAAGCCTTGGCGGCGGCGGCGAGCGTTGTCCTGGTCGAGCCGGCCGACAAAGATCATGATCTTGCCGCCCTCCGGCAGCGCCTCGCGCAGCGTTTTGCCGCAAAGCATGCCCGCGTCGTAATTATCCATGCCGATGTACACCAGCCGATTCGTCTCCGGCGCATCGGAATCATGCGTGATGAGATTGGTTTCGGCGGCCGCATCGTTAATCACTTCGCCCTGGTTTTTGGGGTCGATCGGGCTGATGGCGATGCCGTCGGTGCCGCGGCTGAGCAGATCTTCGATCTTTCGCGTCTGGTCGGTCATGTTGCTGGGCATGATGACCGAGACGTCGACGCCAAGGTCCTCGCCGGCCTTCTCGGCGCCGGCCCGCGCATGTTCCCAAAAGTCGGCGACGCCGTTGGTAATGAACGCCAGATTCGGTTTTGCTCCGCTGGAGCCGCGCGAGTTCGTCGAAGAGGTTGATTCGTCGCCGCCTTTGCAGCCAACGAGCATCATGAGCCCCACGATCGCAGCGCTCAAGACGAATGACCGTTTCATGACCTTACTCCGCCATGGTGGGAATGTTTCACTTGATAATACGATGTTAAACTGCACGACGCCATAGCCGGCAGACGCGAAGTTGAATGCGCATTTTTTTGTGCTTCTAACAGAATGAATAAACCGCCAAGGACGCGAAGATCGCCAAGTAAATACTTAGGCGATATTTGCCTTCCTTGGTGTTCTCAGTGTCCTGGCGGTTCAAGATGAGTAGGATTGGCTTCGCCGTGAAGCGGGAACCCATCGATTTACGTCAACTGAAGAATGGATGGGTTCTCCAGCAAGATCAACCCATCCGACGTGTCTGAATGACGGTCGTCGTCGCGCCGATCAGCCGTTCTCGTTTTCTCCTGGCGGCTCGCGGTCGGCAGGAATGTACGGGATCAGGCCGCGTTCGTAGGCCGCAATTTGCGCTTCGCGAGGTGCGTGGCGCATGTCAATGATTAGCCCGTTGTCCAATTCGAGCATCCAGACGAGCGGGTTGTCGTCCATTCGGCTGGGAAGCGTGTAGGCTGGGTCCAGCGCCATCAAGTCGAGCCCTTCGCGAATCGTCCTCGCCTTGCTGAGCATTGTCGCCATGGAGACGCCGAACCACTTGGCGATGTCTTCCGAGCGAACGTGCGGCTGTTGGCTGGGGTCGCCCAGAAAGTTGACCCATCCAACCGAGTAGACGATGCCGCTGGCCCAGCTCGCACGTTTTCCGCGAGCGACCGGCGAGCCATCCTGGCAGACCGAAATCGCCATCTCACGGCACAGCTCTTGATACTCAGCGTTCAGCCGCTCGTTGCAGAACTCGTCCGTCAGCGAGACGAGCTCGAGGAACACCTGCCGGAACTCGGCAGGAACTTCCGACGCCCCGGCGATCATCGGCACGGTGGCCCCGTCGGGACGCGGCTGCAACGCAGCTTCGTCGCTTTGTGGTGCTTCGCAGTAAAAGTTCAGAATACGTTCGATCTTGCGAAGTATCTTGTCCAGTGCCCCTTCGCGCTTCCTGTCGTCCGTATGATTGGCCTCAAAGGCCAGACTGCCGTGCAAGTCCTCCAGCTCGTCGAGCGTCAGCGGCACATCCTCGTTTTTGGCCGCTTGGCGAACGCGCTCCTGAACGGGACTATCCACGACATCTAGGCAGTCGATGATCAGTTTTCGCTCGGCGGCGGATAGCTTCAGTCCTACCGTTTCTCCAGGCGTGATGGTTTTTTGCCGGGTCATCCCACACACCTCCTATCCTGTGCGGCCGCGGACGCTACGGTCGTCATTGTGACCGTTTCGCGGGGCCCTGAAAAGATCACAAGGTAGAGCAAAAGATGTCAGGAAAGGAAAGGAGAACTGCCACGTCGCATCGCGCGCGATTCGATTCCCACGGCAACTTGCGCTCGCGACGGCAGCGAGACGACTCCCAGCCGCGAAGCGGCGCTCAGCA
>DASXWB010001025.1:0-3265 GCA_036503915.1 Lacipirellulaceae bacterium
GAGCCGCTTGCGATCTCGCGACGCGACAGCGTCCACGAAGTTGCGCGCATGGCCGGCTCCAGAATCTCCTTTGAAGCGGCGAATGACCGAGCCGTTATGGTCATACGCGGCCCCGCCGCCGCGCCCTCCCGCGTAGTAACCGCCTTCGCAGTGCACGACGTAGCCGCTGCCAACGCCCAGGTACTTCACGTCCTCTTTGCTGCCCTTCTCATTCGGCAGGTTCGTGAGGCCGAACAGCACGGGGATCGAGCCGGTGTCGTAATATGCGAAACATACGTTCGGCGACTCGCCCGCATCGTTCCAGGCAACACGGCCGCCCGCGGCAAGCAGCCGTTTTGGAAACGGCACGCGGTCGCGCAGCACGACGTTCACCAGGTCGTCGATCACGTGCACGCCCCAGTTACCCATCTCGCCGTTGCCCGTGTTCCAGTCCCAATGCCAATCGTAGTGCCACTTGTCGCGGTAGATGGGCTCATCTGCGGCCGGGCCGAGCCACAGGTTGTAGTCGAGCGATGCTGGAGGCGGCAGCGGCTCGGTGCGTTTGCCGATCGGCTCGCGCACTCCCAGGCGGCATACGACGGCGCACTCGATCTCGCCCAGCTTCTTCTCGCCGTGCAGGAAGTTCTTAAGCTCATCCTGCAGCGGATCAGATCGCTGTTGCGTGCCGACTTGCACGATGCGGTTGTGCCGGCGCGCGGCGCGCACCACCTGCTGGCCCTCCCAATGGTTATGCGCAAGCGGCTTTTCAACGTACACGTCCTTATCCGCCTGGCAGGCCCAAATCGCCGCAAGTGCGTGCCAATGGTTGCACGTGGCGATCGCCACCGCATCGACATCGCGATCTTCCAGCAGCTTGCGCAGGTCGGCATATTTCGTCGCATCTGAATGCTTTTGGCCGGCCTCATCGAGCAGCTTTTGGTCGGGGTCGCATAGCGCGGCGATTCGCACGTCGCTGAGCTTTCCGAATTGTTTCAAGAGCTCACCGCCACGCCCACCGAGGCCGATGAACCCGATGTTGAGTTTTTCATTGACGCTTTGTGCGCGGACCGGTGAGATGGCAAGCGCCGCGCCGATGGCGGCCGACTGTTGCAGAAACGTGCGGCGATGGATTCGTGACATAAGTTGCACCGTGAATAGACGAGTGAGGTGAGATTACAAAATGCAGCAACAATCGCATACCATCGGAATGTAGGAGCGTTTACGCTCCTTCGGCCGTATTAGGCCCGGCATTTATGCCGGGTTAGCGATGGCAATTCTAGTCTTCGCATCGAGGCCGGTCGCGGCATCGCCGCGATCGGCCTCGATGCGAAATAATATACCGGGGTTATCGTACCCGGCGTGAACGCCGGGCCTATTATCGCCTGCGGCGGTAACGGCCGTAAACGGCCGTCAAATGAGGTCCGCTACGTTGTCCGCCAGCGGAGAACAAGCGTCCCACCGGCCAGCAGCATCAGCATCGCCGTTGTCGGCTCGGGCACGTTGTTGGTGAAGCTCACGTCGAGGCCGGCGAGCGAACCGCCGGCGCCCAGAAATGCGTTCTTCCATTGGTGGAAGTCGTCGAAATCAACGACGTTGTTGTCGACGAGGTCGCCGTCTGTGCGCGCAGTTACCGCCTTGCGGAAGTTGGAGCGAATCGGCTCAAAATCTTCCGGAAACTCGCCTCCAATGCCGTCGCCGTCGGTGTCGCCGAGAATTGGTGGCGACCCGATTACCTGGTCAAATGATACGCCGGACACAACCAGCACGTTGTCGATGGCGAATGTACCGACATCGCTCGTCGTAGAACTCCCGATTCCGAAGCGCTCCAATGGACGTGCGCCGCCATTGAAATTCGAAATGCCCTTAATTTGACCCCACATATCCGTGTCCTTGTTATGGACGTAAGGAATGTATTGAAAGCCAGTGAGGACGACATCAGTGCCGTCAATTGGGCTGGCAAATGTCAAATCCGTTGCCTTGTTGTTAGCTACAAGAAAGATCGATTCGTTGCCGTTATTTGTATAGGCGCCGCGGTTGCCGCCGCGAAAGATAATCGACTCCACGACATGATCGGCGTTCTGCAAGGTGCCATGGGCTGTGCCAACCCTAGCGCGCAAGATTACCTCCATTCGGACGGGATCTTGCGTCTGGACAATCGGCTCCGCGACGTCGAACGAGAACGTCAACACTTCGGCCGTGAAGGGCTGGACGACGGAAAAAGTTGCCCTTACCCCCGCCGGATCGTTCAGCCTGGCGATGCCATCCTCAATCGTGACGTTTTCGTTGACCATCGCGTTGGTGGCCAGCTCCGAATCCTCGAAGTCCTCGTTGAACAACGGCTGTGCCGAAACAATGTCTGCGCCAAACAGGATAAGAGAAGCGATAAAAGCCACCGTTTCCGAAATCAGAGCGTTTTTCAATTTCAATTTCCAAATCGACATGCCTACTCCTCTTTCTCTCACTTAATTAATCGGAGTTTCCAGATCGCGCTGACGTGTTCCCAGCAATCACCACTAGTTTCAATATCACAGCCACTCAAGCGCGATGATTGGGTATTTAAAGTCAGCGCAGCCCGAAATGTGATCCGCGATGTGATGTTCACTCGAGGGGCGCGGCGACTGCTACTACGAGCTCGAACTGGTGCATCACTTATGGTAGCTCCGACGATCCGCCGACTGCTGCGCCTGAATCCTTTGAAATTCAGTTGCGATACTACGGATTTGCCGCAGTTTGGAAACTTTCGCTTTGTTATGTCGGTTGTTTACCGCATGGTCTATTTTCGCAATGCGGCGTAGGGCGTCGCTCACTGCTAGCGAGAATCGGAAAGCGCACTAGTGGTCGATGACCTTCGATTTTGGGTGGGCATGCCCTCGGAGCAAAGCGACATGGGCATGCTCATGCTACGCAAGAATATGCCACCCATAAATCAATCGTCATCGACTATTAGTAGCTAAAAAGCCAATTATCTGACACCCCACCCCCTTGTTTCCGGCCACTAACTGTGCTAATGTACACTAACAATGACCGTCAGGTAGTGACGCCGCAATTGAGACGTCTCGCAGGTCGTCACGCGCGATATTTCGACTACAGTCTCGGGGTTCCCAATGGGGCGCCTGTCGCGAGATGCGTCGTTCAGCGCGCGTGAATACCCCTAGGTGCGGCGCTATTTCCTGGCGGGTGAGGCGGCAAACGAGCATCGTTGCCCGTCGCTCCGATTCACTTTCCCTCCCTGGGGACCCTTCAGGGGGAGCGACCATGCGCGCCATGCTCAACTGCCCCTCAATGG
>DASXWB010001026.1:0-3070 GCA_036503915.1 Lacipirellulaceae bacterium
CGCGCTGCACGTGCTCGATGGACCGGGCCGAAAGCAAAGCGGCTCGCTCGCGCTCGACGGCATCGCGCTGCGAGCGCAAATCGCGCAGAGTGCGAGCTTCGTCTCGAAGCTGATTGACTAGATCGAATCGCTCCTGTTCCAGTTCCTGCCGCCGCGATTCCAGCTGCTGTGCGTCCGCCGCACTGAACGTCGCGCTGGTGTGATCCGGGACCGCCGACGTCAGATCGGACGTTTCGCTGCTCGCAGGATTGGCAACGACGCTGGGACTAGCCAATGTCGAGCGCGATAGCGCCTCGCGGCGGTCTAACAATTGCTCCAAATAATGGCGTAGCTCGCATTGCGTACGGCCGAGATTCTCTATTTCGGCCGCAAGCTCGCCAGCACGGAGCCCCGACCGCTGGTGCGCGATGAGCGTTTCCAGCACATCGAGCTGCCGCTCGATGGTTTCCGCAATCGGCCGCAGGCGCGGATGGGCGTCGCCGCACACGCAGCGCTGCGAGTCGCTGGCCCGGGCGAGCCGGGCGACTTCGCCCGACAAATCCGCGGCCAGCTGCCGTGCCACCGTGAGCCACGCCGTCTGATCGGTTAAAGTGGCCGGCAGCGGCCCCTGCTCCGGCTTGATCTGCGATAACTCGCCTCGCACGGCCGCCTCACGCTGGCTCAGCTCGCCAAGCGACTTGCGCCAGTGGGCGATCTGCGCGTCCAGCTCGGCCAGTTGCGGTCCCTGATCCACCGGGGCATCCCACTGCCGGTGCAGCTCAATGTTGAGCTCTAGCCGCCGGTAACGAAGCCGCGCGTCGGTCTCAGCGAGCGCGGTTTCCACGGCGTGCAATCGCTGCTCGAGCGCTGCCTGCTGCTGTTGTTCGTGGCGCAAGCGCCGGTCAAGCTCGCGCCAGCGACCGTCGAGCTCGGTGCTCACGCGCCGCTCGTTGGCAATGCGAGTTTCCAATTCCTGTGCCAGCAGGTCCCGCCTGGCCGCCAGCTCAATTGTCCGCCGGCTGCCATGCAATCGATTCCAGCCGCCAAACGACTGAGTTTCGCGGACGAACTCGGGGCTTAGCAATCGCGAGACGTGCGGCGCATCGGCGAAATTCACCGCGCAAAGCGGCGCCAGCACCGTTGGCGACAAGCCGCCGACAAGATTGCGAATCGTGCCTTCCTCGACGGATGAGCCATCGAGCCCCGCGACGGTGAGCCGTGTGCTGCCCGCGCTTTCATGATAACGGCGCAAGCGAAAAAGGCCGTGGCCGCTATCGACGGTAGCTTCGCCTTGCGGTGTGCCGCCGCGCATGACCGAAGCGAAGCTGGTCGGCCTCTTGCCAAACAGCACGTGCCCAAGAAAATCAGCCACGCTCGTTTTGCCTGAGCCGTTGGGGCCGTAGAGGGCATTCAAACCCTGCGCGATGCCATTCCATTCCAGCGCGGGCCAGGATCCGTTCGCTTGCAGCTTGAGTCCAACAATTCGCATGGGTCCATCCTTGCATTGCGGGGAATCCGATTCTCATCCGAGGCGGCAACGATAGCGAAAACGGCCCATTACAGCAACGTCGGCAAATCCCCCAGCTGCAATGGCTTCTGCCAATAAGAAAGGTCGGCAGCCCCCGGCTCCGCCGGGGGTTTTCTCCCGACGTTGATGAACGGCTAAACCCCGGCGGAGCCGGGGGGCTTCCTGCGTGCTTGCATTCAAAGCAGTTGCCAAATTTATGGCCCGCGCTGCTTCGAGGCATACATCGCCCGATCCGCCGCCGCCAGCATCTCTTCCGGCGATCCGAACTCCGGCGACGCCTCTGCGGCGCCGATGCTCACGGACAAACGGAATTCGCCCGCCGGCAATGCAATCGGCTCCTCAAGTGCGTCGTGAATGCGCTCGATAACGGGCTGGACGTCGCGCCAATCGCCAATTCGCTCGATAAGCACGACAAACTCATCGCCGCCGAAACGCACCACATAATCCTCGTCGCGCACGCATCGGCTTAACCGGCGAGCAATTTCAACTAACACGTCGTCACCCACCAAATGGCCATAGGCATCGTTGATCTGCTTGAAATTGTCGAGGTCCACAAATAACACGGCAAAATGATGATTGGAAAGCGGCTCGGCTTGCAGCAGCTCTTCTAATCGGGCGAGCAAAAACGCGCGGTCGTGTAACCCCGTCAAGGGATCGCGCCGCTCGGTCGAGGCGGTAGCCGATAGGGAATCTGAACCGTCGATCTCGCGCACCATAATTCCCAGCAACACCTCGTCCGGCGTTGCAACGCGAACAAATCTCAGGTCCACGGGCCTAGGGCGCTTGCGGTCCTTCGTGAGTTGCCCCAAAATCGTCACTTCGCGCGAAGTGCCGTGCCACACTGCCGTAATTACCTCGAGCAGCTGTGACGGCGGGGATGTGCTGATCAATTCGTCGAGCCCGCGAGCCGGTACGTCGCTCGCCCAGCAATTAAGCCAGGCCGACAGGACCGAATTCGCGTAGATGATCCGCCATGGATTCGGTCGGGCTAACGCGATGCCCGCGAACGAATGCTCAACGAACGGCAAGAGCGGCGACTCCAAAATGAATGAGTGATCATCCATGGCGTTCGGAGGTCAATCCTGTTTTTCGAACTGTTTCTTCCAAGCTGAAGTCGTCTGCATGTCGTAATTCGCGTCGACGCGCACGATGAACAACGCTGCGATGCCATTTTTTTCGGCATAGTCAAAACCGCGATCAGGCCCCATCACAAGCAAAGCCGTATCCCAGCCGTCGGCTTCCAGGCAGGTTTTGGCGGCGACCGTAACCGACGCCAGAGCGTGCTTCACAGGCCGCCCCGTGCTCGGATCGATGATATGCGAATACCGCTGTCCGGCGTGCTCGAAAAACTTTCGATAGTCGCCCGCCGTCGATATGGCCGCATTCTCAAGCGCCAGCGCCATCTGCATTTCGCGGCGCTCCAGCATCGGGCGCTCGATGGCCACGCGCCACGGCTTGCCGTCGTCGCGCCGTCCGGCGACTCGAATCTCACCCCCAAGCTCCACGAGATAGCTGTCAATGCCATGTTGCCCCAACAGCGCAGCCATTTGATCCACCGCATAT
>DASXWB010001027.1:0-14903 GCA_036503915.1 Lacipirellulaceae bacterium
TGCGACGTCGGGTGAAAAAAAGTAGTCGGAGAGCGTTGAGGAATTAGTGCTAGCGTCTTTTGCGTCGCTCTGATTCGATCGCACCGAAGAGAACTCCGACGGAATTGCACGATTGTTTGCCACGACTGTGCGAGCGTTTTCCGTCGGTGGCCGCGTGACGAGCGTCAGGCTGACAAGCAGCATGGCGGCCACAGTGAGAGCGGCCCAGAATGCGCGCTTGCGCGTTCTCGGCTCAGGTTGTGCCGCCCGGCTCGCGGCACCTACACTGGCCGCTGCAGGGCTGAGGTTGGCGGCCAGAATTTTAGCCGAGAGATCGGGCGGCGTTTCGTTGCCCACCACTTCGCGCAGGGCGATGTCGATGAGGCGGTCGTGTTGCTCGTCCACGGTGATCGGGTCTTGGTTTTCGTTGGATGTGGTCATGGCAGTGAGTTCGGCCTGGCGGCCGACGCTAACTTGTTGTTTCGCTTGATAGTTTTCGTTCGATGCATTCGCGGAGCAGCTGGCGCGTGCGGCGCAGCAGCGTTTTCACGCCGTCCGGTTTCATGTCGAGCGCCGCCGCGATCGCCTCGCGGCCCGCGCCGTCGCGGTAGTGCAAGTCAATCGCTTGGCGCGAACGGCCTTCCAGGCCGGCGACGCAGTCGCGCAGTGCGTCGACGTAAGCAGCCAGGCTTCCGTCCGGTCCGGCCGCGGCCGCCCACACGCTGTCGGCCGCTTCCAGCTCGACCGTACTGATTTCGCGCCGCTGTCTGCGTCGCAATGCCAGCAACTGGTTGCGAGCGACTACACGCAGATATCCGGCCGTCTGCCGCTCGTCCCGCTCAACGAACGCGGCCCGGGCAAGCGCCAGGAACGTTTCCTGTGTGATGTCGTCGGCCTCGGCCCGCTCGGCGCCCAGAAAGCGCATGTAGCGCCACACGCCGGCCTGGTGCTCTTGCACCAGGCGCGTGAGGTCGAACCGACCAGCCGGGGCCAGTGACGCCCCGGCTCGATCCGGATTCGGGGACGATTCCGCTTGCTGCGGCGGCTGGTCCTGGATGGCCGTCATGCTGCTAAAAGTGCGCGCCGGCCGGCAAAAGGGTTCAAAAAACTAAGAGAATAAACGATGGATTGCAGCCCGCAGCGCGAGCAAGGGCATTACGCCATGCCCGGTCCTCACTTGCTTGCGCTGCGGGCTGCGGTCCGGTTATCCCGCGCTAATCGTCGCGCCGGCTTGCCAGCGTTCACCGTCGCGCTCGACGCGATGGTAGAGCGTGTCGCGCTCCACCGGCTCGCGGCCCGCTTCGAGGATCAGTCGGCGGATTTCGTCGACCGAAAGGATTTCGGGCGTCGTGGCACCGGCGTCGTGATAGATCAGCTCGTGGCGCACTGTGCCGTCAATGTCATCGGCGCCATACGAGAGAGCAACCTGGGCGGTGCCGATGCCGAGCATGATCCAGTAGGCTTTCACATGCGGCACGTTGTCGAGCATCAGCCGGCTGATGGCCATGACGCGCAAGTCCATGAGACTGGACGGTTTTTTGATGTAGTCGAGACCGGTATTGTCCGGGTGAAACGCCAGCGGGATGAATGTCTGGAAGCCGCCCGTTTCATCCTGCAGCTCGCGCAGCCGGATGAGATGATCGATGCGATGGTACGGCTGCTCGATGTGGCCGTAGAGCATCGTGCAGTTCGAGCGCAGGCCCAGCTCGTGGGCCGCGCGATGCACTTCGAACCAGCGGCGCGCGTCGGCCTTGTGCTCGCAGATCTGGTTGCGCACCTCCGGATGAAAGATTTCCGCGCCGCCGCCAGGCAGGCTGCCCAGGCCGGCGTCGACCATGTCTTCCAGCACTTCGCGCACGCTTTTTTTGGCGAGCCGGCAAAACCAGTCGATTTCGACGGGCGTCCAGGCCTTAAGATGCAGCTCGGGATAGGCCTCGTGCAAGATGCGGATGATGTTGACGTACCACTCGTATTTCCGCTGGTGGTGCAGGCCGCCGACGATGTGCATCTCGGTGCAGCCATTTCGAGCGGCTTCGGCCCCGCGCTCCAGGATTTGCTCGTCGCTCATGACGTATCCCTTCGGATCGCGCAAATCGGAACGAAACGCGCAAAACACGCAGCGATAGACGCAAACGTTTGTCGGGTTGAGATGCGTATTGATGTTGTAATACGCGAAGTTGCCGTTCTTGCGCTCGCGCACCAGGTTGGCCAGCTCACCAAGCTCGGGCAGCGGCACATCGGGCCGCTCGAGCACGAGGCCATCCTCGAGCGACAGCCGCTCGCCGGCTTCGACCTTCTCGCGGATCGGTTTCAGAATTTTGGATGAAGTACGCAGCATATTTAGCAGGCGGCCCTCGGCTCCGCCGGGGGTATTGCAACTATCGCGTTTGGTCTCAGGGAATCCGCCGGCAGAGCCGTGGGCTGCCGGCAAAATCGATTCCACGGCGCATTAAGTATCACCGACCAAGTATCCACAGGTCCAGACTACCAACCGCAAACAGCCCCAGGCTGATAACGGCATTCACATTAAAAAATGCCGCATTCACGCGTGATAGGTCGTCCGGCTGCACGAGCAAGTGCTCATAAACCAAAAGCAACGCGACCGCAACGACACCGGCCCAGTAAATCCACCCGAAGAACGGGTACACCAGCGGCAGACAGCCGAGAAACGCAATTGTCAGCATATGGCAGGCGGCGGCGATTCGCAGTGCGCCAGGGATGCCGAATTTGGCCGGAATGCTGTGTAGTTTCGCTTTCACATCGGCTTCGTAATCCTGGCAGGCGTAAATGATGTCGAAGCCAGCCACCCACGTGAGGACCGCGCCACCGAGCAACAGCGATGGCAGCAAGTCCGCTGGGTTCGCCAAAACGGCTTCGCCCCGAAGGGCGATCCACGCGGCTACCGGCGAGAGCGCGAGCGCCGTGCCCAGCCAGAAATGTGACAGCCACGTGAATCGCTTGGCGAAGCTGTAACTTGCGAGAAAGCACAGCACGGGCACCGATAGAGCGAGCGGCAGCCAATTCGGCAGGAACCACAGCGTACTGACGATGAACACGACTGCGCACGCGAATGCGAACGTCGTTACCTTGCCGACATTAAGAATTCCCGCCGGCAAATGCCGCGTTGCGGTGCGTGGATTTTGGGCATCGAGCCGCCGATCGGCCAGCCGATTGACTGACATTGCGAAGCTGCGCGCGGCGACCATGCACAGTAAGATGCCGAGCAACTCATGGACGCGCAAGAACTGCAGGCGGGTCGGGGCGCGGAGATCCACTAGCAATCCATCGGATTCGAGCCCCAGGTCGAATGTTACATTCGCGAAAAAATCAGCGCTTTCTCGATAGTTAAGCTCCCACGCCATCACCGCCGCCAAAAGCGCGAACGGCAGAGCGAAAATCGTGTGGCTGAAGCGGATCAGTTCCAGCAGATGACGGATGGTTTTTAGCACATTGATATTCTCTCGCAAAGGCGCGAAGGCGCAAAGGCGATAACGAGCTACAACGGTCACAAAGAACACGAAGATTGGCGCATTAAAATCTGAATCGTCGCTTCGTGTCCTTTGTGTGCTTGGTGGTAAATGATTCAATTGCCGTTGTCTTTGCAGCTTAGCGCCATTGCGTGAGACTATTCTGTCCCCCACCGCTTTGTAAGGGAGTGCTCGACGCCGAGTTGGTCACAAATTCGTGCGACTACGAAATTCACGAGGTCGCCGATTGAATTCGCCCCGTGGTAGAAACCCGGGGAGGCGGGCAGAATGACCCCGCCAGCTTCCGTGACGCGGCGCATGTTATCGATGTGCGCGAGTGAAAGCGGCGCCTCGCGCGGGACAAGGATCAATTTGCGGCGCTCTTTGAGATGCACTTCGGCGGCTCGCTGAATCAAGTTGTTCGCAGAGCCCGCCGCGACCGCGCTGAGCGTTGCGCCGCTGCATGGGCAGACCACCATTCCGCCTGTGAGAAAAGAGCCGCTCGCCATCGGGGCCATAAAATCCTGGTGATGGAAGTACTGTAGGCTGCCAGCGGCTCTGGACTTGTCGCGAAGATGCCCCTCGGCCGTGAGCCCGGGGCCGAACGGCAAGTGGGAGACTTCGAGATGTTCCAGGTCAATGTCGACGTTGAGCTCTTGACGAATCACATCGCGCCCGGACGGGCTGATCGATAAGTGCACCCCGCGTTCCGCCGCGCGCAACACCTCCAATAGCCGCACGGCGTAGATCGCCCCGCTGGCTCCGGTGATGCCGATGCAAATGGGGTGGGTCATGGTGGCTATCGGCTGTCAGCTGTCGGCAAGAAAAGTATTGTCAGGGGCTTTCTCTGGCCGACAGCCGAGAGCCGACAGCCGAAAGCCCCTTCGTTCCTACATAAAGTGTAGCCACGCCGAAAGTGAGCGGATAGCTGCGCACGTCGTTAAGTCCAGCGTCGCGCATGCGCTGGCACATCGCTTCGCCCTGCGGAAACTCGCCGACACTTTGCGGAAGATACTCATAGGCGTCGCCGGCTTCGCGGGCGAATAGCCGGCCGATGCGCGGCAGCACGCGGCGAAAGTACCAGCCGTAAATCGACTTGAAGGGTTGACGCGAAGGTGATGAGAATTCCAGCACGGCGACGCGGCCGCCCGGCACGGCAACGCGAACCATCTCGGCCAAACCGCGGTTTGTGTCGGCGACGTTGCGCAGCCCGAAGGCGACGCAGACGATTTGAAACGTGTCGCTCGCGAGCGGCAAATCCTGGGCATCCGCTTCGAGGAATGTGACGCGACCATCCGCGCCGGCGCGGGCGGCTTTTTGCCTGCCGATGGTAAGCATTTCGCCGCAAAAATCGGCGGCAACAATCGCCGTCTGGCCGCGGGCGGCCCGGTCGTAGGCCAGGGCCAAATCGCCGGTGCCAGTGCAAACGTCGAGGATTGGCAGCGTCTGCATGCCCGCTTGCGATTGCGGCGGCACAAGCCCGACCGTGCGCCGTCGCCAATACCGATCAATCCCCAGCGACAGCAGATGATTCAGAAAGTCATATCGCCCGGCAATCCGGCCGAACATGCGACGAACTTGTTCCGATGACTTGTCAACGGGCATGTTGAAGATTCTAACCACAAAGGACACGAAGGACACGGACGAAACCGGACAGCGGTGTGGGCGCCCTCAATGTACGAGCATCATTTGCAAGTTCACGATTTACCTGAGGATGTTGAATCAAGGACGCTCGCCGGCTGCACCGTCATCGTGATTGACCTGTTGCGGGCGTCGACGACCATTTGCCAGGCGCTAGCCGCGGGGGCGCGCGAAGTCGTGCCCTTTCGAGACGTTGAGGAGACGTTAACGGCCGCGAACCGCGTCGGGCGCGCGAATGTCGTGTTGGGAGGCGAACGCGGCGGGCGGCGAATTGATGGATTCGATCTTGGAAACTCGCCGGCCGAGTATACTCCTGAAGCAGTCGGTGGCCGTACGGTGTTCATCACCACGACGAACGGCACCCAGGCGCTGTATCATGCTCGATTTGCGTGCCGAGTGGTGATCGGCGCGCTGGTGAACCGATCGGCAGTCGTGGCGTCGGTCAAGAACGAGCGGCGAATTGATATACTCTGTGCCGGCACCAACGGCCGAGAGACAAAAGAGGATCGTCTTGCGGCCGGGGCCATGGTTGGCGACCTGTGCGCGGAGCCGGGTGCTGATTGGTATTTGAATGACGCAGCCCGCAGCGCCCGCGATTCGTGGGCAGTGCAAATTGGAAAGGCCCACGCGACGAGTCGCTCGCTGCGGGACAGGTTAGCGATCGATCTGCGTAGCACTCCCGGCGGGCGCAACCTGATTGGAATCGGTTTGGATAAAGATCTTGTGGATTGCGCTGAGATTGATCGGCTAAATATCGTTCCCGAGCTAGACGTTCGGGCGTGGCGAATTCGCTTGGCGCAGTAAAAATTGCTGTGCTGGACTCGACTTCACCAGCGGCAGTAAAATGCCGCTTTACACTCCTAGACCACACCAAGACAGATTTCACCACAGAGACATTGAATACACGGAGAAGAAGTCTGAACAGGAGGTAACAGAGGCAGCGGAGTTTGAATGCCGAATGCCGAATGGCGATAGAAAACGACAACGGGCGACGATTCCGTTATTCGGATTTGTCAGTTGGCTTGCCTCTGTTTCCTCTGCTTCCTCCTGTTCTACTGCATTGTCATCTTCTCCGTGCTCTCTGTGCCTCCGTGGTTGAATCTGCCTTGTCCAATATCGTGAGCAATTCATCATGGACATGGACAAGCTAGTATCGCTATGCCGGCGGCGGGGGTTTCTGTTTCAGTCGAGCGAAATCTACGGCGGGCTCAACGGCTTCTGGGACTACGGCCCGCTGGGCGTTGAGCTGAAGCGGAACATCAAGGAAGCCTGGTGGCGCGACATGGTCACTGGCCACAACGAGCTCGCAAAGCCGCCGGGCGCGCCATCGGCCTACGAGATGGTCGGCCTCGATTGCTCGATCATCATGCACCCGCAGGTGTGGAAGTGCTCGGGGCATTACGATCTGTTTCACGATTGGATGCAAACATGTCGGCAATGTAAACGGCTTGTTCGCGCTGACCATGTGTGGGAAATGCTTAAGGATTCGGAATGGGTCACGTCGTACGCCGAGACAATGGAGCTCACAGCTTGGGATGATCTATTGAAGTTCAATAGCTTGCGCACTTTGCAATGGGCACAACAGAAGGGAAGAAAAGTTGCTCCAGGGCTGGCTGTCGTTCGAAATCCCGAAGTGACGCTCTCGTGGCTTGCCGAGGATTTAAGGAACAATCCAGAGCTGCAGCTAAGTATTGGAATGCTTCTTCAATATTTGGCGACGGAACAAAAAGCTGCAACAGGATTGCAGACGCCCTGCCCGTATTGCGGCGGCGATCTGACTGAGCCGCGCGAGTTCAACCTAATGTTTGAGACCCATACCGGTGCGGTGCAGGATGAAGAAAGTAAGACCTTCCTGCGCCCTGAAACCGCACAAGGTATCTTCGTTAACTTCAAGAACGTGCTCGACAGCACGCGCGTGCGGATTCCGTTCGGCATCGCGCAGGTCGGCAAGAGCTTTCGCAACGAGATCACGCCGCGGAATTTCACGTTCCGATCGCGCGAGTTCGAGCAGATGGAGATCGAGTTCTTCTGCCATCCAAACAGTTCGCGGAAGTGGTACGAATACTGGCGCGACCGCCGCTTGGCCTGGTACACCAGCCTGGGGCTGGCGGAGGGCCGCTTAAGGCTGCGCGAGCACGACAAAGATGAGTTGAGTCACTACTCGGTCGGCACAGCCGACATTGAGTATGCATTTCCGTTCCTTCAGGCCGGCGAGTTCGGCGAGCTGGAGGGCATCGCCCACCGTGGCGATTTCGACTTGCGCAGTCACATGGAAGGCAAGCTCGTAAAAAACTCCGAGGGCTGCCTGGAAGTGGAGAAAGACGCAGAGGGCAAGCCGAAGCACCGCGGCAGCGGGCGCGACCTCACATATCGCGACGATATTTCCGGCGAGCGCTTTACGCCGCATGTCATCGAACCGTCAGCCGGCGCCGACCGGGCGACCCTTGCGTTCTTGTGCGAGGCGTATCATGAAGACCAAGCGCCGGATGACAAGGGCGACATGCAGACGCGCACGGTGATGCGTTTCAATCCGCGCGTGGCGCCGGTGAAGGCGGCCGTGTTTCCGCTCGTGAAAAAGGATGGCATGCCGGAAGCCGCGAAGGAGATTTACACCGCGCTCAAGCGCCGATTCGTCACGTTCTACGACGAGAAGGGGGCAGTCGGCCGCCGCTATCGCCGCCAGGACGAAGCCGGCACGCCGTTCTGCGTCACGGTCGACGGCCAGACGCTGCAGGACGGCACGGTCACGATTCGCGACCGCGACACACTCGAGCAGTGGCGCGTGAAGAGTGCCGATGTGGTCGAGGAGATTGCTGGGCGAGTGGAGCAATAGTCGCGCTTGACGGCGGATGACACTCAGGCATTTTGAAAATCATTCCAGTCGATTCCTAATTGCCGAACAGCTGCGCGAACGGTTCCGATTTTCAAATCACGGCTGCCCCAATCGGGGATGACGGTACTGAACTGCGTGGTCGGATTGTGCCACTTCCGATGAGAGCCGCCGCCTTTTCGCGGTAATTCACGGCAGCCGAGCGCTTTCAATTTGCCCGCGACCTCGCGGTACTTCATGGCGCCGTGACAACGGTTTCGAACGATAGCGGCAAGCTGAGATCCAACACTTGTGTCTCTCGAGGGAGCGTCTTTCCCAAATCTTGATATATCTCCACGACCGCAGCCAGGGCGTCCTTGACGTTTTCCAAAACTTCTTCGACGGTGTCGCCTTCGGTTACGAGTTCCGGCAATAGCGGCGATGTGACGGTGTAGCCGCCTTCAGGTTGCGGTTCGAGCAACAGCGGAATCTTGTATTGCATGTTGCGCTCCTCCAAATTCAGCATAATCGCTGAAACGGAACTTAGGCAAGCGGAGAGCAGATTGCTTGGCGAATCAAGGCGATGCATGTTTCGCCGGCAAGCGCTACTTGCGGCGTTTTCACCAAGCGCCGACGCGTGCGGCCAGTTGATCGACCTGACCCTTGAGATTAGCCAGAAGCACTTGCGGGCTGGCGCCGCGCATGAGGTCCGTATAGAAGCTTGGCGCGCCGCCCGCACGCATCGTAGCGAGCACATCCGCCGTTTGCTGAAGCTGGCCTAAGCGCGTGTGAACATCCTGCAATTTGCCGCTCGCATAGCGGCTATTGCGCCACAAGCGTGAAAGGACAAGTACCAGCCCGAAAATCAAAGCACCTTGTCCGCCGAGCGTGAGTCCTATCGCTAAGTTCCAGTACAGCATTTGCCGTGCGGCGAGCGACCAGGCCACGAGGCCAATGCCGGCGGCCAATACGAGCATGCCGGCAACCACGATCATCCACGCAATGACCTGGCCTCCCTGCATCCGGCGCGATCCGGCATGCGTGGGTGCCGAAAGCTGCGGCGTAATTGATATCAAGCTCGGCGCACTCACTTTCTGAATTGAATCAAACAGTTGTTTTGGCGGATCGAAACGGCGCGGTCCTTGTAGCGGTACCGAGGAGGCAGCCGGAGCCTCAATCGTCGATCGTCGCAGCTCGCGCTCCAGACGGCGCGCTCGCTGCTGGGATTGCCAATCATTTGCGAGTGGCGGAGCAGCTGCGACAGCGGCCGCCGCCGGATCATCTAGCGCCAGTCCCTCGTCGCAAATCGCCGCAGCATGCATTGGCTTACCGCTTCTCATCGGACGCTGGCAACGCGAGCAAACCGTGCGGCCACTCAGCGCATGTGCGACGGCCGGCATATCTTGTTGGCAAGTCCTGCACCACATGAAGAAATCCTGACGGCTAGCAATGTCATTGTGACGCCGGCGGGCCGGCGCATGGTGTGCAACAGACATCGGCGCGTCGGTGCGTGAATCTGTAACGATTCCGCAAGATCTGACGGCGCCGAAGTGCTTGCTACTCCGCGCCCGCATTCGCAGTAGCCGCCGGTTCATACCACTCGCCGCGCAGCCATGAGATGAGCAGTGCCAGCTCTTCGGCCGTGAGGCGGTTGGCAGTCGGGTCGTCGGCATTTGGCGCAAAGGCCGGCATACGGTCGTTCGTTTCAGGATAGAACCGCTCGTGCTCGGGATTGCTGATAAACGCGGTCAGCCAATCGCGCGAAGCATAACCCGTCAGATCGGGCGCAAGGCCCAGATCGCCGTTGTCGTGGAATTTGTGGCAATCGATGCAAGCGAACTCACTCACGATCGCTTCGCGGCCTGTTGTTGCGCGCTCATCAAGATCGGCGATCATTTCGCGGACCAAGCCTGCCTCGCTGGCAAGCGCAAGCGTGACGTTTTCCAACTTACGGCGGAACTCGGCCAGTTCGACGCCTTCGAGGTCGGCAAGCTGCGTGGCGATGTTGTCGTTCACCCAGGTCACCATCTCGCCTTCTTTAAACGCTGTGTTGCCGAAGTAGTGGGGGCCGGCAACTCTCTCTGGATCCAACATGCCGGCGATCCACTCGCGGCTGCCGAAATTCCAGAGGTTCGAAGCGGTTGGCTTCTCGACCGCGATGTGATGAGGCGAGTTCACATCGCCACCCGCTGGATCCACATGACTGTGGCAGGCAGCGCAGTGCTGCCGGAACAACTTGGGCCCTTGCGTCTTCGGATCGCTTTGCAAAAGGGCCAGGGCGCCCGCTGGAGGAATGCCGGTGGGCGCGCCGGCCAGTTCCACGGCCCGCTCGGCCTCGCTCCGGGCGCCAGCAACGGCGGCTAAGTACCTTTGCGATTCAATCGACGTGCCGTTGTGATCGTGTTGCCAGGCCATCACGGTAAGCACACACGCGCCCACCAATAGCGCGATCGTCCACACGACATTGAAGCGATGCCCCAGATTCCACCGGCCGATGAAGGGCATCAAAAACAGCGTCAACAAGATCAAGCCCGGCACTGCCACGGCGCCGATCACCGGTGGAAACGCCGAGAGCAGCTTCAGTATTTGAAACAGAAACAAGAAATACATTTCGGGGCGAGCTGCCGAGTAGCTTTCGGCCGGATTGGCCGGTGCGCCAAGCTCGGCGCCAAGCTGATTTCCCAACGGTACGCCGGGCTCGGCCTTGGGATAGTTCCATAAGACGAGCACGAGCACCACGATCATCAGGGCCACGCAGGCCACCGCATCGCGCAACAGCTGGTCGGGCCAGAACGTGGTATCAGGGCGCCGATAGGGTTCACGTGCTCGCAATCCATGGCGGCGAAATAGCGCAATGTGCATCGCCAGAAACACGAGCAGCAAGCCCGGCAACACGCCGGCATGCAGGGCAAAGAAACGAGTGAGCGTGTGATGGCCGTACTCGTCGCCGCCGACCAGCATCCGCTGCAACGGCTCGCCGATCACCGGGACGAGTGCCATCATGCTCGTAGCTACTTTCGTGGCCCAATAACCCTTCTGGTCCCAAGGCAGTAAATAACCGGTGAGCGCCAGCGCCAACACGATCTGCATCAGGACGAGCCCGATCCAGAAGTTAATTTCGCGCGGCGCCCGGTAGGCCCCATCAATAACAACCTGCAAAAAGTGCAGTGCCAAGAGCACGACCATCGCGTGCGCGGTGAAGTGATGCACGCCGCGCAAAAGCCACCCGGCGGTCATGACATGCTGGATGTAGTACACGCTCTCCCACGCGGTTTGCCGGCTTGGGCTGTACGCCATCCACAGCACCAGGCCGGTGACAACCTGAACGAAGAAGCAGAAAGTGAGCGTGCTGCCCCACACATACCGCCACCGGGCCCCGCCCGGAATATGCTCGTAAAGTGCATCGTGCACGAGCCCGCGGTAGCCGGTGCGGTGATCCAGCCAGTCGAAGAAGCGGCTCATCCGACAGGAATCCTTTCCGCCACGCCGGCGCGGAAATGCTGAAACGCCACCCACACCTCCTGCGTGCCGTCCTTGTCGGCTAGCTTCACATCCAGCGCGTCAAGCCCGCGCAGGCTCGGGCCGAAGAGCTTGCGGCCGTCCGTGGAGAATCCGCTCACATGGCACGGGCATTCGAACTGATCCTTGGCGGCATCAAACTCCACGGCGCAGCCCAGATGGGGGCACGTCGCGGTAAACGCGCTCACCTTCGGTGTGTCGCCCTCATCCTGGCGCTTCAGGAACACCATCCCGATACGCTCGCCTCGGGTGCGCGTCCAGGCGTCCGTGGTGTCGGCTATCACTGCAAACTGATGCGGCATGCCGTCAGCGGGCAGGGCGTCTAGCGCGCAAATACGCGAGTAGCCCGCCATCTCGTTCTCGTCACCGGCCGCGTCTTGTCGCCGTCGTCCCAGTGGATCGAAGAAAACGCCGGACCCGGCCGCAAACGGGAATACGAGCGCGATGCCGCCGGCGATAGTCGCCACGATGCGCGCGAAGAAGGAGCGCCGCGGCGGCTCCGTGGATGGCGAGGACGTGTCGGCGGGAAGCGAATTCATGGCACCATGGTAAAACGTCGAGAGTCGAGGGTCGAGGGTCAAGGGCCCGGGCGCCCATCTGGCTCTGGACCCTCGACTCTCCGCTCTCGACTTGACATTGCCGCTTCGACCGACGCCAGCATGGCCGGCTCCGCGGTTGCGAGAGGCCCAGGATAACGCACTCCAGCTGCGACGCGGTGACCACCGCCGCCGAATCGCTCGGCCACCGCGCGGACGTCCACGGTTCGTCGGCTTCGCAAACTGACTTTCGTTTCCATCGGGCCCAGCTCGAGAAACAACAGCGCGACCTCCACTCCCGCAACGCCCAAAAGCCGATTGATGACATCCTCCGTATCGGTCGGTTCGGCACCGGCCGCTCGCAGATCGTCTTGCGTAATCGCCGTCGACAGTAGCCGCCCGCCGAGATGCGACTTCACGTTCGAGAGGATGCGTGCCTGCAGCCGGAGCCGGCCCAGGCTGTTCCGCTCGTACAACGCGGAAAAGACTTCATTTGGGCGAGCGCCCGCCGCGACCAGTCGAGCGGCCGCCACCAGCGTTGCGTCCGTCACCGAAGCAAATCGAAACCAGCCGGTGTCGGTCGCAATGGCGGTGAACAGCGGCATGGCCACGGCTTGCGTGATCTCAACGCCAAGTGCATCGATCGCTTCCAGGATCAAGCGCCCCGTGGATTCGGAAGTTGTGTCCTTGAAAAACGTCGCCGCCAGATCGTCCTGGCTGACGTGATGGTCGATGACGATCTTGCGCGCGCTCGTGCGCCGCACGACATCGGCCATTGGCCCTAATTGGCCCCATGCGCTGGTATCTAATATCGCCAGCACGTCGCACGTTAGCGAATCGGCCGGCACGTCGCGACCCAACACCGTCACTTCGTTGTGCGGATCGATGAACGCAATGTGCGGCGGCACTGGATCGCCGTTGACGATCCGCACATCCTTGCCCAACGATCGAAGCGCAAAGGCAAGCCCGAGTTCACTTCCGATCGCATCGCAATCGGGGCGCATGTGACTGGTGAGAACGAATGACCGCGATTCGTTCACCAACGTCACAAACGGCTGCCAGTCGATGGGCATTAGGAGCTGCGGGCTGGGGCCTGGAAAATAGGGTTCTGATGCGCAATTTGCTCGGCTTGCTGCACGTCTCGTCGCAACTGCTCGGCCAGCGCCTGCGGCGACTCAAATGGCCGAATGTCCCGCAATCGGGCCAGGAAGTCAACCTCCAACGGCTGTCCGTAGAGGGGTTCTTTCTGACCGATGAGATGCGCTTCGACGCGCGCCGACGCGTCGCCGAACGTCGGGCTCGGTCCCAGGTTGATTGCAGCCGGATAGCTCACGCTGCCCAACCAGCCGCGGCCCGCATACACGCCCTGCGCGGGCAGCAGCGTGTCGATCGCGCCGAGATTGGCCGTGGGAAATCCGATCTTCGCCCCGCGTCCTGCACCGTGCGTGACCATGCCGCGGATCCGATAGGGCGCGGCGAGCAGTTTTTTCGCCTGCTCGACATTGCCCTCGCGCACGAGCTGCCGCACGCGCGAGCTGGAAACCAGCGCGCCGTCGATTTCGACGGGCGGCACGACGTCGAGCGAGATGCCAGCGGCCGCTGCCATCTCGCCCAGCCGCGCGATGGTGCCTTCGCGGTTGTGTCCGAAGAAAAAGTTCGGCCCTTCGACGAGCGCGCGGGCGTCGAGCGCGCCGCGCACGATCCGCTGAAAAAATTCCGCCGCGGAAAGTTGCAAAAGGGCCTCGTCGGTCGGGTAGGCGACGATCCAATCCACACCGTGGCCGGCCAGCAGTTCCGCCTTCCGCTCCGTCCACGTGAGAGGCGGCGGCGATTGCTCCGGCCGCAACAACCGCACTGGGTGCGGATCAAACGTGAACACGATGGCTGGCCCGTTCACATCCGCCGCGCGCTCGAGGAGGCGCCGCACAATTTCGATGTGGCCGCGATGCACGCCGTCGAAGTTACCGATCGAAACGGCGCCGCCCCGCGCCGCGGCCGGAAGTGCGTCAAGTCGGCGAATGATGTGCATGGGAGCGGGGAGCGGGAAGCGAGGAGCAGGGAGTCGGAAATTCGGAGTTGGGAGTGCGGAGTTGTCGGCGGAGGCTGGCTCGCTTGCCATTCGGCCCCCGAGCTCCTTTCGGGTCTGAGCCTCAGGGTCGAAGACATAGCCGAAGGGCAATTTAGCTCTTCAGCCGCAGTAAGGCCTTCGGTAAGTATTCAATCAAATCGCTGGCGATCAATGACACCTGTCCGAGTTCCTCTGCGGCCAGATCGCCGGCCAGGCCATGAACATGCACTCCCAGCCGGGCGGCGTCGAACGGCGAAAGCCCTTGGCACAAGAGCCCGGTGATCACCCCGGTGAGCACATCGCCGCTGCCGCCGGTGGCCATTCCGGGGTTGCCAGTTTGGTTGATGCTTACTTGGGCGCCGTCGCTGACTATCGTGCAATGGCCCTTGAGCACGACGATGGTTTGCTTGGCCGCGTCGCGCTTCGCGAGCGCGGCGGCCGCCTCTGCGCGGCGCTCCATCTCGACTCGCTGACCGGTAAAGCGCGCGAACTCGCCGGGATGCGGCGTCAATATGCGCTCCCCACCTGGCAATGCCAGCGCCTGTGGGCGGGCGGCAAGAGAAAACAGCGCATCGGCGTCGACGACCATTGGCCGATCAATCTGGTGATACATGTGCTGAACCAAATCGGTGAGTGCGGCGGAGCGACCAAGACCCGGCCCCACGGCGACAGCCGTTGCCGTCTTGGCCAGAGCGATGATCTCGGTGGTCGTCGATGGATCGAGATGCTCGCCGTTGTCGGCCAGCGGGTGTGTCATGTACGAAGGCTCAAAGCCGGCCACAACATCCAGCACGCACGTGGGCACGGCGACCGTCACCAGGCCCGCGCCGCTGCGCAGCGTAGCTTTCCCCGCCAGCGCAATCGCTCCTGCCATGCCGCGCGAT
>DASXWB010001028.1:0-2735 GCA_036503915.1 Lacipirellulaceae bacterium
GTAGGGGTCTTGAAACACGATTTGCATTTTGCGGCGCATGGCCCGCAGCGCGCCGCCGCCCAGCGAGCCGAGGTCGACGCCGTCGTAAACGACGCGGCCGCCGGTGGGCTCGATGAGCCGCAGAATGGCCCGGCCGGTTGTCGTTTTGCCGCAGCCCGATTCGCCCACGAGGCCGAGAGTTTGCCCGCGGTAGACGTTGAAGCTGATGTCGTCCACGGCTTTTATGTGATCAACAGTCCGCGCGAGGATGCCGCGCCTCACCGGGAAATGCACTTGAAGTTTCTCCACTGCCAAGAGCGGCTTGATGCCCTCGGCAACAGTTTGCGTGCCCGGCGCATGATGACCTTCCTCCCACGGATGGCCGATCCATTCCAGTTCTGACTTCGGATGCAAGAGCCGCCCTCGGCCGGTTTCTTCGAGATGCTTGAGCCGCGCGGCGTCCATCCGCTTTTCGATCACGCGCACGTCGCCGTTTTCGGGGACGGTTTCCATGAAGTCGTCCACCGTCGGAAGCCGGCGGTACTTTGTTTCTAGTCGCGGCCGGCACGCCAAGAGGCCTTTCGTGTATGGATGCTTGGGCTGGCTGAAGATTTGCAGCACGGGCCCGTATTCCACCTCTTTCCCCTGGAACATCACGAGCACGTCGTCGGCGATCTCGGCAATCACGCCCAGGTCGTGCGTGATGAAGATAATGGCCATGCCGCGCTCGTCGCGCAGCTTGCGAAGGATTTCGAGGATTTGGGCCTGGATCGTGACGTCGAGGGCCGTCGTCGGTTCGTCGGCGATCAGAAGCTGCGGATTGCAGGACAGCGCCATGGCGATCATGACGCGCTGCTTCTGCCCGCCCGACATCTGGTGCGGATACGAATCGACGCGCTGCTCGGGCTTGGGAATACCGACCTCGCGCAGAAGCGCAATTGTCATTTCCCTGGCTTGCGTCTTAGCTACTTTTTGGTGCAGCATGATCGCTTCCATGATTTGCGCCCCGACGGTGAACACCGGGTTGAGCGAAGTCATGGGCTCTTGAAAGATCATGCTCACGTCGCGGCCCCGGATCGACTGCATCTGCCGCTCGGGTAATCGGACCAGATCGCGCCCGAGGAGCGAAATACGCCCGGTTTCAATCTTCGCCGTCGAGGCCAACAGCCGCATGATCGAGAGCGATGTAACGCTCTTGCCAGATCCGCTCTCGCCCACAATGCCCAGTGTGCGGCCTTGTTCGAGGCGAAACGTGAGATTATCGACCGCCTTGACCACGCCTTCTTCGGTGTGGAAGTAGGTACGGAGGTCAGAAACTTCGAGAACGGGAGTAGACATCTGCGTTTGCCAACTAATGTGAAAGAAGTCTCACGCAAAGGCGCGAAGGCGCAAAGAACATATGGGTTAACCACTAAGGGCACAAAGGTCACAAAGTGACATTAGTGCGTTCATATTTAAGCGGTTCTATCGTTACTTTCTTTGTGTCCTTAGGTTCTTCGTGGTTATGTTTCCGGTTCTATTGCGCTTTCGCGCCTTTGCGTGAGACATCAAATGCATCTTCAGTGCGCGGCCTGTCGCAGGCGCGGGTCGGTCGCTTCCTGCAGGCCTTCGCCGATCAGGTTGTATGCCAGGACGGTAAGAAATATCGCGGCGCCCGGAAACACAATCAGCCACCACATTTGCATGTTGCTGCGGCCGTCGTTGAGCAATGTGCCCCAGCTGGGGTTTGGCGGTGGCGCACCGAAGCCGAGGAAGCTCAGTGCGCTTTCGGTGAGAATTGCCGACGCGATGCCGAACGTGATCGGCACAAGCACCGGGGCAAGCGCATTGCGGAAAATGTGACGATACATGATTCGCGCCTGTCCGGCGCCCATCGCCCGGGCGGCCGTCACCAAATCCGTCTCGCGCAGTCGGATGAACTCAGCGCGCGTCAGCCGGGCGATGCTGGTCCAGTTGGTCACGCCGAGCACGGCCATCAGGTGCCAGATTGTCGGCTTGCTGAGCACTGCAATAAGGGCGAGTATCAGCACCAGCGACGGGATGCTCATCACGAGTTCAATCAGCCGGCTGAGCGCCATGTCGACCCAGCCGCCGAAGTAGCCGGCCAGGGCGCCGACGACGATGCCGATCGTGGCGGCAATTCCCATCGACACAAAGCCGACCAACAGCGCGGTGCGCGTGCCGTGCATCATTTGGGCAAACACATCGACGCCGGCGCGATTCGTGCCGAAAAAGTTGAAGCGGTTCGGCCGGCCTTCATCGCGCGTGGGGTTCGGCGGCTGGCCTGGAAATTCATCCCTGCGCACGGGCCGATAGGGGTCTTGATACACCAGCGGCCAGACGGCCCAGCTCTCGGTGTCCTTTTCCTTGAGGCTTTCGTAGTAGCGCGTGCGAAAGCGGTCCTTGCGGAAGATGGCGTTTTCCCAGCCGCGATGAAAGTAATACATCGCAGGGAAATAAATCTGCCCTTTGTACTTGCAGATGATTGGTTTTGTTCCGGCAATTGCCGGCGAGAACGCGGCCACCAGCGCCATGAAAAGCACGTACGCCAGCGCGATCATCGCCAGCCGGCGCTGGCGGAAGCGGCGCCAAGTTTCGCGCCAGAAGCCGCGCGCAACGATTCGTTCGGCCGCCTCCGGAGCCGCCGGCGCCACGCCCGTCTCAGATTGTAAAAGCCCTGCACTCAATATCGTGGAGAGGTTACATCACTCATGTCTCTCGCAAAGGCGCTAAGGCGCAAAGAAAGGATGAGAGAT
>DASXWB010001029.1:0-3434 GCA_036503915.1 Lacipirellulaceae bacterium
GCCCTCAAGGAAAGTGACGATCTGGCCGTTGCGATTGAATTGGCATCCGAGGACGAGTCCATTGCGGCGGAGGTGCCCGAACGAGTCGCGCGCCTGGAAAGTGTCGTCGAACAACTCACGCTCAAGGCGCTGCTCAACGGCCCGCACGACGCGGCCGGCGCGATCCTTTCGATCAATGCCCGCGACGGCGGCACGGACGCCAACGACTGGGCTGAGATGCTGCTGCGGATGTATACGCTGTGGGCGCAGAAGAGTGGCTACTCGGTCGAGCTCTTAGAGCGCCAGGACAGCGAGCAGGCCGGCATCAGCCACGCGGCAATCGCCGTGCGCGGCCCGATGGCATACGGCTATCTCAAGGGCGAGACGGGCATGCACCGGCTGGTGCGCATCAGTCCGTTCAACGCCGAAGGCAAGCGGCAGACCAGTTTCGCGGCGGTCGACGTGTCGCCGGAGGTTTCCGACGCAGTCGAAATCGAGATCAACCCCGACGACGTGCGCGAGGACACATTCCGCGCCAGCGGCGCGGGCGGCCAGCACGTCAACAAGACTTCCAGCGCGATCCGGCTCACGCACGCGCCCTCGGGCATCGTCGTGCAGTGCCAGAGCGAGCGCTCGCAGCACAAGAACCGGGCCACTGCCTGGAAGATGCTGCGTGCCCGCATGGCACGTCAGGAAGAGGAAAAGCGCGAAGCGGCCGAGGCGGCCAAGTATCAGCAGCAGGCAAAAGTCGGCTTCGGCTCGCAGATTCGCAATTACTTTTTGCACCCGGACCAGCGCGTGAAGGATGCCCGCACGAAGTATCAGCAGGGCAACTTCCACGCCGTTCTCGACGGCGACATCCAGGGCTTTCTGGATTCGGTGCTGCGCTGGCGCGCGGGGCAGCCCGTTGAGGAGAATGGCGAGTGAGCCCCGCATCGAAGCCTGTTACTGAGTTGTCGGCTACCGATTCCGGCGGGTTCGGATTGCGAGTAAGTTTCTGTTGGCGCGGCGATCGCTATTATCACAGAATTGATGCACTTGACGGCACGCATGGCCGCCCACTGCTCGAATCAATAGAAGGCGACCAGCAATCCGATTGGCCAACCAGCCCGCTCTTGCAGCATGTCAATGTTTCGTGGATCGCAAGCGATACAGAGTACGGTCACGTTGCCATGCTTGTTGGTGCGGGGAAAAGCGGCCATTGGTCGATGTGTGTTGCAGTAAGGGATCGCCAATGCCGACCGCGCGAAGTTGAAATTCCGGCGACTAAACTTCTATTGGATGGCGCTGAGTTAGACAAACTAGCAGACACCGAGCTTGTTTTTGACGTCGCGTGTCGAGTGAGCGTTCCTTCAAAATGGTTGGGAAGCAGCTATCAGGCTCTTACGGCTCCAGTTGCAATATCAGAGAAATGGCATTGCGCATGCATACCAACGCATGGACCTGGTTGTGTACTTGAACCAGATAAAGCTCAGTTGGAGATGGATACGGTTAGTTCAGCGCTGCCGATCCTTCGCTGTACTGCGAGTACGCCGGAGCTAACTGAGTTTCCGGCCACAGTGCGCTGGCGCTATGCGATTCGATGGTCCGCAGGCGACACCCTGCACCGCACGACCGGCTGGCGGCGTCGTCATCGCCACTGATATAGAGCCAATATTGTCAAAAGTACACGGTCGGGTGGCTCGGGCAATGCCCCAGTTTCCATTAACTGCTGGGGCGATGCCCCAGGCACCCGCTACAGTACGCTGCAAGCGTTCTAATCGCGGAAATACGGCTCGCGGACTTTCTTACCCACGATCGGCTTCAGTTCGCGAATCCAGATGTCGCGGTAGCGCACCGGGTTGCCGTGGTCCTGCAGCCGGATCGGTCCCTTGCCGTGCTTTTCGTACTTGGGCGCCGAATCGAAGGGCGTCGTGCCCAAGAGAGCAAAGTGGTTGAGCGTCAACACGCCGTTGTGCAGCACCGTGATATACGCGGGCGATTCCAGCGACCCGTCCTCCTTGAACCGCGGCGACGTCCAGATGACATCGAACGTGTTCCACTCCCCCGGCGGGCGCATCGCGTTGACCAGCGGAGGCGTTTGCTTGTAAATCGCGCTGGCCTGGCCATCGTAATACGTTTCATTCTCGTACGAATCGAGCACCTGCAGCTCGTAGCGGCCGATCAGGAACACGCCGCTGTTGCCGCGGCCCTGGCTCTCGCCCCGGGCCGGCACCGGAGAGGACCATTCGATATGCAATTGGCAGTCGCCAAACTCTTGCTTCGTTTCAATCTCGCCGCCTCCGACGATCGCAGCACCATCTTCAATCTTCCAGCGGTCGCCGTTTTTCCAGGCGGAAAGATCCTTGCCATCAAAAAGCACGATGGCATCCGACGGCGGATCGGCATTCGTTTTACCCGGCCTCACGATTGGCGGCTTGGGCCATTCGATGCCGGTGAGATACTCTTTCGAAATGCTGCACGATGCCGCGAGCACGACCAGCGCGGCAATGCTCAAGGTTGCCAAAAAACGAAACCGACGGTCGAGCGCAATCCCGATTTGCCTGAGTGCCATGGCTGATGTCTCTCTGCGGTGAACACGAAAACTGCCCCGCGCACCCGCCCACCGTGATAGGCCGAGCACGCTTCCGGTAAGTTGGCGACTCGCTGATTATGAATGCGCGTGCGGCGGGGGGCAACTACCGCGGCACTCGTCCTTGCCGGGCGCCGTCAATTCAGCCAGAATACCAGACTGGGATGCCGGTTACGTTTGCCGTCGATCTTGGAGTGGCTTCTAAATGCACTTTGAGCAGCAAATTGAAAACAAGAAGCGCCAGTACACGGACAAGTACGTGATGGTCGACCCGTCGCGGCCCGAACTGGCGCGGTTCAGGGACGTCGTGGGCCAGGTGAAGACCGTGAACATGAGCGGCCGGGCGCTCGTGGAATTCATGGACTATCACCTGAACGTCGGCTGGTACGACATCGACCCCGAGTTCTTGAAGGTCGTCGACAAGCCGCCGCCGAAGGTGGAAAAACCGGCCGCGAAGAAGCCGGCGGCGAAGGCCGACGGGGCGCCCGCCGCCGCTGCGAAGGCGCCAGCGAAAGAAAAACCGCAACCGGCAGCCGCGAAGGCCGCCGTCAAACCGTCGGTAGCGGATATTCTGGCCGCTGCCCGTGCCGGCAAAGCCGCGGCACCCAAGCCCACCGGCGAGGCCGCTTCAGCGGCCGGGACCGCGCCGGCGAAAGCGGCCCCCGCGTCCGCCCCAGAAAAGCCAGCGGCCCCAAAAGTCGATCGCTCCAAAATGAGCGTCGCCGACATGATCGCGGCGGCACGCGGCGGCGATGCCGGTGCGAAGGCCGCCCCGGCAACGCCAGCGAAACCGCCCCTCGGCCGTGAGCTCGGGGCCGAACAGGAAGCTCCGGCAGCGCCTGCCGAGGAAGAATCACCCGCTGAAGATGCGGCCGTCGAAGCG
>DASXWB010001030.1:0-3134 GCA_036503915.1 Lacipirellulaceae bacterium
GATGCGCTTGCTGATCATGAGCGCGGTGAGCCGGATGCCGAACGGGTTGTCATGATGACCCGGGTGCCAGATCGAAACACAATCCGCTTTCCACGTTTCAACCGGCCCCACGGTGGCGGCTCGCGTGGGCACCTGCGGCACGTAGCCGCCACCCGACGTGCGGGCGTTCTGAATCACGGTCATCGGGTGCAGGTCGGTGATGCGCGATTTGAGCTGGCGATACACGGCCGACGGCGGCGGATCGTCCTGCCACTGGCCTTCGCGCTTGGGCGGGTCGTTGAACGCCCAGTGCTTCACCTCGCCTTGCCCGCCTTGCATCACCAGGCAGCGCACGCCATCGTAGCTATTGGAATATGCTTCCAGGTCGAGCGGGAAATGAATGTTTTCCGCCGGCATCCGCAGCTCCGGACGGATGCGGTTAAAACACAGCTCCATGTCGGCCTTGGCAAACGAGAGCGGATGGTCCATCGACACCGGCCGGCCATCTTCGATCCATTCGTCCATGCCCCAGAAGTGCGCATTCCGAAGCTTCACATCGAGTGCGTTCACGATGCGCGCGACCAGCGGCAATTGCTCGGTCGGCCCGATCGGCCCGCAGACGCCGACTGGGTTGTCGGAAGTGGCCCGCTGCCATGTGCGCACATATTCCAGCGCTTCGGCACAATAAAATTCCTCGAGCGTGTCGTAAATCGTGACCTCGAAGCCGTCGCGCGAAAGTTGCAGCAGGTCATTCGGCGCGAGCCGCGCGGCATCGGCCAGCAGTTCGGTATCGAGCGTCGTATAGTCCCACCAGCCGGGGGCTACTTTGCTGATTGGTCGAGGCATAACTCCTCCCGTAGCTCAGGCTGGTTCCCGACATCTCTACTTTGTCAGGCAAAGCCTGACCTACCCAAGAGCTCAGCCAGCAAATCGGTTTGCGGGAATGGGTGGCCGCGGTGTTGCACGAATGCTTCGGCGTAGGCCACGCCGGCTTCGGCGCCGCGCTGTGTGCTGTGCCGCTTCATGGAATCAATATATTCGTCCATGCCGTGATGCGAACGCAGCCATTCGCGCTGCGAGGTGTGGCAGGCCAGCGCCTCGATCTTGCGGTCGATCTGCGCGCTGATGTCGACGTAAGTCGTTGGCACGATGGGCGCGAGCGTGTACGGATCGCGGCCTTCGACCGGATCGCAGTAGTATAACCACGGGATGGCCGAGCCGGAGGGGAGCGGCAACGTGGAGGCGTTCGGAATCGGGTAGCTGAACGCGGCCCCGCGCGCCAGCAGGTGCACCTGCTCATGGTCGAGCATGTAATCGTGACGCGGGTGCGTAAAGAGCAGCGTGGGGGCGATGCGCCGCAGCAGGTCGATCGTCTTGCGATTCGTGGTCTTGTCGAACACGACTTGAATATCCGGCTCTTCGAGGCAGTGATATGTCGCGCCGATCGTTTTGGCGGCGGCGAACCCTTCGCCGCTGCGCACGGCGGCAATCTGGTCGCGCGAAAGCGTAACCGAGCCGCAGTCGCCCGCCGCCACCGTGGCGATGTGAATTTCCCAGCCAGCTTCGGCCAGACGAATCAGCGTGCCGACGCACAAAAATTCCGCATCGTCCGGATGCGCCAAGAGGCTGAGTGCAACACGGCGGGAATCAGGTGTCAGGGTGTTCGCCACGGCGAATCTTCGATCGGGTGTCAGGTGTCAGGTCATCGGACACGCCTCGGCCCTCCACCGTTATGCCAAGATATCCTTCACCACATGGCCCGAAACGTCAGTAAGTCGGAAGTCGCGGCCTTGGTAGCGATAAGTAAGTCGGGTGTGGTCGATGCCCAAGAGATAGAGCATCGTAGCATGCAGATCATGGACGTGCACTTTATTTTCTTGTGCCGAATATCCAAGCTCGTCCGTCGTCCCGTAAGACATGCCGGGCTTGATGCCGCCGCCGGCGAGCCACATCGAGAAGCCTTTGATATGGTGATCGCGGCCGGCTTCCGGGCTGTTGACATCGCCCTGTGCCATCGGCGTGCGGCCAAACTCGCCGCCCCACACGATGAGCGTCTCATCCAGAATGCCACGCTGCTTGAGGTCGTTTACCAGTGCCGCGGTTGGCTTGTCCGCGCTGGCGCATAGTTCGCGCATGTGCCGATTGATTCGATTGTGATGGTCCCAACCGCGATGATAGAGGTGGATGAAGCGCACTCCGCGCTCGGCCAGCCGGCGAGCTAACAGACAGTTGTACGCGAACGAGCCGTCCGGCCCACTGACGCCGTACGAGTCGAGCAATTGTTGCGGCTCGCCGGAAATATCCACTAGGTCCGGCACGCTCATTTGCATGCGAAACGCCAGCTCATACTGTGCGATGCGCGTGCCGATTTCCGGATTGCGAACTTCTGCGTCGCGCAGCCGATTGAGACCGTTGATGGTGTTGACGACGTCCTCTTGCCGCTGGCGATCAACGCCGGGTGGGCTACTCACATAGTGAACCGGATCGCCGCTGGAATGAAAGGGCACGCCTTGAAAACGGCTTGGTAAGAACCCGCTGTGCCACTGCCGAGACGAAACGGGCTGCGGGCTCCGCGTTCCTCCGCGACTCACCAGTACCACGAAGCCGGGCAGATCAGCGGACTCGCTGCCCAAGCCGTACGTCACCCAAGCACCCATACTCGGCCGGCCCGAAATGCTCGTGCCGGAGTTCATGAATGTGTGTGCCGGATCGTGATTGATCTGCTCGGTCTGCATCGAGCGGATGATGCAAATCTGGTCGGAGATACCGGCGATATTCGGCAACAGTTCGCTGATGAGCTGGCCCGATTGCCCATGCCGAGAGAATTCTACCTGGGGCCCGTAGCAGTTTAGCTTCTGCCCCTGCAGCTGCGCGATCGGCATTCCGGCGGTATACGACTCGGGCATCGGCTGGCCGTGCATTTCCCCGAGCTTAGGCTTTTCATCGAAAGTCTCGAATTGCGATGGGCCGCCGGCCATGCACAGAAAGATCACGCGCTTGGCTTTCGGTGCGAAATGCAGTGGCTCGACGGCGCCGCTGCGATGTCCTAAGGAATCCTTTGCAGCGCCCGCCCACAACGTTGGTTGGAGCAGTCCCGCCAACGCGACCGAGCCTAATCCAAGCGACGCTTGACCCAGAAAGGTGCGGCGAGCGAG
>DASXWB010001031.1:0-1921 GCA_036503915.1 Lacipirellulaceae bacterium
GCCGCAGGTAGTACCAGGCGGCGATCGCCGCGTTCAGCGCCAGAACGATCGCCAGGCCGCGCCCCAAGCGGCCGGCCTCGGACCAGGCGGCGAGGAACAAATTGAGCTTTCCCAGAAAGCCGGCCGTGGGCGGCAGGCCCGTGAGACTGAACAGGCAAATTGCCAACAAAATCGCCACCGAGAAATGGGATTGGGCCAGGCCGCGCAAATCGTCGTCGATTTGAAGCGGCCGGCCGTCGAACGTCGTCGCGCTGAGAAGTGCGAACACCCCGATCGTCATCAGGCCGTACACCGCCAAATAGAAAAGCAAGGCGTCGGTCCCGCCTGGACGGCCGACGTCGCCGACCGCGAGACCAATCAACATGTAACCTGCATGCGCGACGCTTGAATAAGCCATCAGGCGATAAAGATGTTTTTGACGGAGGGCCATCAAGTTGCCCACGAACATGGTGGCGATAGCGAGCACGGCAAGCAGCGATTGCGCCGACTCGTCCGGAAGCCAGCCGGATACGCTTCGTCCGGCCCCGCTCAAAGGCACGAGCCGCATGAGAGCCACGAACCCAACCACTTTAGGAACGAACGACAACAAGCTCGCGTTCGCAGCGGTCGTGCCTTGAAACACGTCGGGCGCGTAAAAATGAAAAGGTACAGCCGCAATTCGGAACGATAATCCGGACAAAAGCAGCGCGAAGGCGATTTGCAGCAGGCGACTTCCGCTGGAGGGCGGAGTTGCTCGCACAGCGCCCTCGATGGCCGCCAGGTTCGTGCTGCCGGCCATGCCGTACAACCAGCTCATGCCGTAGAGCACGAGCGCCGAGGAGAACACACTCAGCAGGAAATATTTCACGGTGGCCTCGCGGCCTACACGGTCGCGGCGCGACAAATACAGGATTACGTACGTGGGAATGCTGACAAGCTCCAGCGCCAAAAACAGTGATACGAGGTCGCTTGCAGCCGCGACGAGATTCGAGCCGGCCAAAATCGCCAGCAGGCACGCCTGGGCTTCGGCCGCGTGGCCGTCGTCGATCTGATTCCACAATATCAGCGCGAGCACAATGCCGGCCGATAGCGACAGCCCTCGCGCATACCATAACAGGGCGTCGGTGCTGAACAGCGCTCCTTGCGACGATTCGGCCGAGCCGCCAAACCACGCAGCCCATGCCAACCCGATCGCGAGCAGCGAAAAAAATCCCCAGCGGTGTCGCAGTCCCGGAGTCGCCTGCCCGGCATCACCCACCACGAGCGGACCTGCGACGAACAGCAGGCACGTCGCCGCGAGCAGAATGATTTCCGGCACGATCAGCGAGGCCGTGCGATGGATTTGTTCAACGGATTCGGACACGAGTGAGGGTTCAGGGTTTGGGGTTCAGGGTTCAGGATTCGGAAGGTCGGACACAGTGTTTAATGCAATATTTAGCGCGTTGGCTTGTGATGCTCGCTGTTCGCCGACGGGCTCATACAACGATACGACCGCATCGACATCGGGCCGGATGAGATTCAAAATCGGCTGCGGCATCACGCCGATCCACAGGCAGAGAGCTGCGATCGGCGCAATTGCGAAAAACTCGCGGGCGTTCATGTCACGGATAGCATGACCGCCCTGCGCGGGCTCGCGGAGCGGGCCGAAGAACGCGTGTTGCAGCATGCTCAGCAAGTACCAGGCGCCTAACACCACGCCCGTCGTTCCCAGCACGGCGTAAACGGGATGGCGGGCGAACATTCCGGCCAGCGACAGCACTTCGCCTACAAATCCGTTTAGCCCCGGCAGACCGATGCTGGCCATCGAAATGAACACCATCGTAACGGCCAGCAATGGCAAGCGGGCCGTCAGGCCTCCCAGATCGTCGAGCTGCCGCGTGTGGTAGCGGTCGTAAATCATGCCCACCAGGAGGAACAAGCCGCCGGTCGACAAGCCGTGGTT
>DASXWB010001032.1:0-9136 GCA_036503915.1 Lacipirellulaceae bacterium
CGCTAGTTGATAACCAATACGCGTATGGCCTCGTGGATTTGGAGCGTGGCCAGATTGTCATTCCGGCCAGCGGCGGCTTTGGTGGCGTCGTCGGCGTCGGGCCAGCGTCGAGGGTTAAAGCCAATTCCGGCGTCACGGGGGCGTTCATCACCAACGCCAATTACCTTACCGGCGGCGTTCCGCGAACGCATGTAGAGCACATATCAATAGACGGTCAGCGAACGATTTGGCCCGATCCGGGCGCGCCGACAAGTGGTGGGGGCATCGCCGGTGGCATTGCGCTCGACGGACCGGACGCGCTGATAGCCTTTTCGAGAATCACCGGGTTTCGTGGTATCGGCGCTCAAGTGACTGATACGTCGCCCGAACTGGTTAGCCGGAACATGATCTACCACTGCGCCATCAATCGCTGCCATACGGGAATCAAGCTCGCGCAGTCCGACACGATGATTTACGACAACATCGTCTGGGGCTGCCGCGACTTTGGGCTGCACAACGAAGGCGCGTACGGAAACATTCAATCGGCTGGAAACCATTACTACGGCTTCGCCAACGCGGCAAATACAGGCACCGCAGTGCATAACGAAGACGGCGATGGAAATCGCTTCACCAATGACACGATCGCTGACGCACACTACGGATACGTTGGAGCCGCGGAAGCCGACTTGTGTACATTCACCAATTGCTATTTCCAACACAATAATCGACGATCGATGCTGTTGGCCGGTACGATGAACCGAGTAGTGGCCAGTCTATTTCACATTCCAAGAGGTACGTCCCAAGCTCCATGGAATGATATGCTCGGCATCGAGATCACCGGTGCCCGGAATGCGGTATCCGACAGTAACTTCTGGCTCACAAATTATCTTGGGTCTACACCCGGGAGCGGCAACAGCCACGCGACGGCTCTGCGTGTGTCCGGTAATTTCAATTCTGTCCAGAACTGCATCTTCATCGATTACTTAGCGCCTGTCGGCTACGCGCGAGGCATTCATATTCCGACGGCCATCAAGGGGTTTCGAGCCGATGTATCTATTTGGGGCTTCGAGGACAACGGAGACGACTTTTTGGACATAGATAATATCGGCATCGAAGGAGTTCACGTCATCATTCACGGTCACAGCGTCGAGTCACCCGGGTTCGATCCAAACGATATCGCGCAGTACATAGATATATCGATGGGATGGGACAACACGAAAAACTCGATCACCCTAATTGACGATGCGACTGGTGAGACGGTGCCGGTCGACAATGATACTAATTACTAGCAAATGACAACCAAGCATCAAGATCACCGACGCAGGTTCAGGAACTGGCGTACCATACAACCGGATTGTTTGTTCCTGTTCGCTAGTAACCGTATTAGCGCCGCCAATGGTATACCGAATAAGGTCGACAGTCTGGGTGACGGCGCTGAGGTCGTAACCGCTGAGACCGACTCCAAGGCGCGGCACGAACTGCTGAATCCTGATGTCGCTGAGCAATGGATCCCAATCAGTGCGCCAGAGTTCATCTGCGTGGTGAGCGCCACGCGGCTGCGAATGAATGTCAAGCCAAAAGTCGCCGCTTGGCTGACTCAGCGAAACTTGCATTCCACTTACAACATCCCGTGTAGCGTGGAACGTCATTCCCACGTCGTCACTATCATACCAGCCTTCAAGCGTGAATTCGGCAGAACCCGGGGCGGCTCTCGCAGTAAACGCCATGTGAAGTGGGTCGCCAACATTGCTGAGAGATCCGAAGCTGCTTCCCCTCTGATGGATTTCAATCAGCAGCGTCTCACCACTCGCGAACGCGGCCCCGAAGGCCGCCAGCAGGAACAGACAAACGGAAGGTGCAAAGCGAATCTTCGACATGTCCGTTTCTCCAACTGGTCCCCTTCCTCGCATTGCCTTCCGAAACTTCAATGTAGCACCGCCAAACGGGAGCTGTCAACAAATAGAACCTCATTAGTAGGAGAGTAAGAAGATGAACACAATACGAATAGTTTTGGCTTGCGTCCTGGGAGCGCTTGCGCCGTGCGTAAGTCGCGCCGCGGATCTTAGCGATGGCCTTATATCCGTCTGGAAGCTTGACGAAGCAAATGGCGACGCGCACGACTCACACGGCCTCAACAAGTTAATACAAGGTGGTACAGTCGGCACGGCCACTGGCAAGGTGTACGGCACGGCGCGCAGCTTCGAGCGCGCAAGTGCCGAGCGATTTTCAATTGCCGACAACGCAACGCTATCCGGCGGCAGCGGCGTCAGCTTCACGATGGGAGCGTGGGTGAGATTCACCACTGATCCGGGGGCCGGAACCTTCATGTTGATTTTCTCCAAGGACGATTTCGTCGGTGGGGAGCGCGAATTCTATCTGGGATGGCATGGAGACACCGACAAGTTTCACTTCCAGACTTGGAACGCGGACGGGAGCGGAGGCTCGGCGAGCGTGGCGACGGCCACGACTGTGACGACAAACACCTGGTACTTCGTGCAGGCAGGTTTTGACGCGGCAAGCAGGCAGATTTGGATTCGCTTGAACAACTCCCCGCCTGTTACAGCTCCGCAGACGCTTATTTACGATGGCGCGGCGGCTTTTCGCATCGGCGCCAACAGTGACGCAACGCCGCAGCATGGCTGGAATGGCGAGATCGGGCCGGCCTTCTTCTACAAACGGTACGTGTCCGGCGGCGAATTGGCCCAGCATTACAACGGATTTGCGGGTCTCACCTACGACGGCTATGGCGTGAATGTGAGCCATTGGCTTGCCAAGGCCGCTGTTACGCCGTCTATACCCGGCGTTCCGAAAGTCGACATCACGCACATCAATGGTCAGACGGCCACCGTGGCGACGACCCCGATCGACGCCAACGTCACGAAATTCGGCGGCGGTAGCGGCGTTTTCAGCAACGGCCGACCGGAAGTGAATGCCACTCACATCAGCGGTGATAACGTTGCGGCCGACAATGCGGAGTCATTTTTCGACGGCAGCGGATTTGGGCCACTCCTCCTGCGTACAATCGTCGACTCGCAAGTCGAGTCGACAGAGTTTAGCATCTTCAATTTGAATTCTGGAACCGGCGCTCGAACATCTAATGCTTATCGAGGATGCATCGCCCTGTTCAAATCTGGCACTGACCAAAGTCATCGTTTGATAACGGCTAGTTCCTATTCCACAGGCACTGGATTGGTCTCGATAACACTAGAAGGCGCGCCGGATTTCGGCGTCGACAGTGGTGACGTTGTTGAAATTCTTTCACCCGGGTTTTTAAGCTCCGATCGTACGGCTGCGGCAGACACTAAGTCCAGACTTCCAAATGCAGTGCCGGGCACAAGCGGCGGTTTGGCCACGCTGGACTCAAACCTCAACGTGCAGGCCGACGTTGAAGCCATCGATGATGACACCAATGCTTCGACAAACGCCGAAAAATTCTTCGATGGCACTGGCTACGGACCGCTTGTTGCTTCGACCATCGTCGACGGCCAAAACACCGCGACGAATTTCACTATCGCCGCGCTTGGCGGATTCAGCGGCAACATAACCGGATGCACCGCGATCATCCGGGGCACGGGCACCGCGGTGCGCAGGATCACGAGCGCCACGGACGCCGGAGGCGGCAAAGTCACAATTACGCTCGATAGCTCCCCCGGCTTCACGCCCCAAGATGGAAACGTCGTTGACGTGCTCGGCCTGTGATTCGACCATCCCGACCGCGTGGACTTGGCAGTCGGCAGAGTCGGCCGTCGGGTCACGCGGCGTGCTTTGCCGAGGCTCCGCGGCCCAGCGCGTGAGCCGACGGGTTTTCGTCTTTGTTGACGACGTACACGGTGCGCGAAGGGAAGGCGAATTGGACGCCGATGCGGTCAAATTCTTCCATGATGCGGTAGTTGACGCGCTCGCAGTGCTCCATGTAGTCCCACCATTCGACCGGGGCGTACCAGTAGGTGACCTGGATGTTAAGGCTCTCGGGGTTGTAGTCGTTGAAGTAAACGCGCGGCGGGAACTCTTCGAAGCCGACGATGGGGTGGATACGCTCGCGGATTTCTTTTTCTTCAAGCACGTCGCGGATTGCCTGGACGGCGGCGGCTACCCGTTCGCGCGGCGTGTCGTAGGTGATCGTGACGTTCATCTGGCGTCGGATCGTGCGGCGGCGGGCCACGTTTTCGATCGATTCATTGATGAGCGTGGAATTGGGGATCGTCACGAGGTGGTCGTTCGGGGTGCGGAGCTTCGTGCAACGGAAGCCGACGTCTTCGACGACGCCGTCGAATTTACCGAAGGCGATCCGTTCGCCGAGGCGCACGGGCCGCTCGGCGAGCATAATGAGGCCGCCAATGAAGTTGTTGATGAGGGCCTGGCTGCCGAAGCCGACGCCGATCGCGAGCGCCCCGCCGAGAATTGTGAACGCGGTGAGGGGCACGTTCACAGTTCGCAGTGCGGCGAGCCCGACGATGGCCAAGAGAGAATAAAACACGAGCGTGCGGATGGCGGCGGTGCCGTCTTTGCTGAGGCGGAAGCGTTTGAGCAGCCGGTTGGCGAAGATTCCGGATAAAAAGCGCGAAGCGATCCAGCCGCTCACAAAAAGCGCGAGGCCGGTGACGATTTTTCGCACGGTGATCGGCTTGTCGCTGATGGAGGCGACTTCAAAGTTCCACACGAGGCTGGCCTGGTGCCAGGCGCCGAGGGCCAGGTTTTTCGGAGTCAGCGCGAGCACGGTGTCGCCGATTTCCTCCAGCAGCTTCTCGTGTACGCGGCGGCTGGTTTCAATGTTGCCGAGGTTTGTTTCGTGAAGCTTGAGCGTGGCTTCGACCTGGCTGCGCTGCATGCCGATCCAGGGCAGGAGGCCTTGAGGATCTTCGGTGAGGGCCTCGGCCCGCTTGGTGAGGCTCGTGATCTTGCTGCGCAGCTCGCGCATGCGGGAGATTTCCGCGCGCAGGTCGAGCGCGAGCTCGTTGAGAACGGCTTGGGTTTCTTTTTGCCAGCTTTTGAGCTCGGCCCAATCGCGCACTTCCGACGACGCGTTGCCTGACGCTTGATTCTCGTTCAAGACCATTTGAAAGCGCCGGTACCAGGCCACGCGCAGTTGGGCGAACCGTTGCAGGCGCTGTGTGAGCGAATCGATCTCGTCGGAGAGCTTTTCGCGCGCCCGCCGCTGGGCTTCAAGCTTCTCGGTGAGCAGCGTGCGGTCGCCGGCTTCCATCTCCAGCTGTTGCTGGATTTCCTGGAGCTGCATATTCACGCTGTGCAAATTGTTCTGCGCGCGGGAGAGCGACCTGTTGGCCGAGTTCTCCTTTTTCTTGATGTCGGCAACCTGTTCGTCGAAATCGGCTTTCGAAAAGGCAACGAGCGGGCTGATGCGTGCCACCTGATTTTCGCTATGCCGCACGGCGAGCCGCTGCACTTCTTGAGCGAGCTGCTCGCGCGCGACTTCGCGTTTGCGAAGCGTGACGGTTTCAGCGGCCAGGTTCGAGGCCAGGGCGGCCAGCCTGGCCGCGCTTTCCAACTCGAGTGCATCGGTGCCGGACTTGCCGCCCTCGAACGCATCCTGTGCCTGGCGGCGTTTGATTTCACTCTCCTCGCGCGCGGCCTGGGCTTTCTCCAAGGCCGCCTTTGCGGCGATGAGCCGATCGTCGATGAGGCTGGCGCGAGCTTTTTCGGCCGCCAGCTCGTCTTTGAGGCGGTCCAGCTCTACAAAGGAGTAGCCCTCTGCGGCCACTGTTTCGGGTGCACCGGCTGATTTCAATTGCTCCTCGAGTTCCATCTTGCGAACCTCGAGGTCTTTCGTTTGCCCGCCGACGGCTTGCTGCTGGGCGAGCACGGCGAGGATGGACTGGTAATGCGCCACTTCCTGCGTGGCGGCGGCGTCGGAGGAGCCGCCCGATTCGAGCTTTCGCTGGGCCAGACGCAAGAGTTCGGCGTTCTGGTCGCGCTTGGCGGCGATGGGATCGGCCGGCGCGGCGGCGCTGGATTCAGCTGCTTCCGTTGGCGCCGGCACGGTCAGCAGCGGCTGCGCACATGCCGATACTGCGAGAGCAGCACTCGCGACGACAACAATGATTGAGATGCGGGTTCGCTTCGAAGCGAGCATAACACCCTCTCTTCCTTGATTGGGTCGCTCGGACTGGCGCGTTGTGCGGCGGAAGAACGCTTACAACTTGACAATGAATGTCTCACGCAGAGGCGCGGAGGACGCGGAGGGTGCGGCAGGCTCCTCCTCTGCGTTCACTGCGCCTCTGCGTGATAATTCCTTACTATCAATAAGACGACATATTTTGCCGATTTCGCGGCGGCGGTCAACTTGGATGTTGATGCTAGCTGAAATCTTGCGCGTTTCAGCTAAGGCTTCACTCGCCGGCCTTCTTGGCGACATCCACCAAAAAGTCGCCGCGGAGGTAGTTGCGGCCGATGAGAAGCGGATACTCCATGTCGGTGCGGTCGTTGAGCGTGACCAGAACTTCCTTCTCGAATTCGTTCCAGCGCAACGTAAGGCGCACCTTGTAGCGGCGATCGAACTCGCCGTTCTTGAACACGGAGGACTTCACGCGCACTGCGCCGGCAATCGTGGTTTCAATCCACTCCGATTTCCCGTTCTTGCCTTGGATGAGGAAGCGCACGGTCTTGCCGATGTTGGCGAGCCGCTTGGGTGCCTCGTCCTTGATCTCCATCTGTTCGACATGGAGGGAGCACGACTTGGCGCCGGTGTCGATGCGGGCCGAAAAAGGGATGCCCGTGCTCGCTTCGGTGAAGGTGTCGGTGGCCCCGATAATTTGTTTTGGCGCGGGTGACACGGCGTCTTGTCCCTTGGCAATGGTTTGACCGGCCAGCGGCATGAGCAGGGTCAACGAAAGGGCGCGCAGCAGTGTCCTTGGGCGAGGCGGAATCAACATGTCCAAGGAAAATAGCCTGAAAACCATGATGCGCTCCACTCGACCAATCCCCATTACGTCGGCCGCGGCCCGGCGGTTCAAAGGTGTAATTTTACCGGCAACGACGAATTTAAGGGCTTAATTCCCGGCGTCGCCGACGACGCGCGGGGGATAAAAGTTCAGCGATACTCAGAACTATAATTGAAAACAATCGTCCCAGCAGGAAAAATAGTCGCTCAGCCGACTTTGGAGAGACCGCTGTGAATTCGCGCACCATGAGCCTGGCGGCCATTGCAGTCTTTGTGCTGCTGGGGGGCATTCTGCTCGGGATGCGCTACCGGTCGTTGCAAAGGATTGAAACGGCCCGGCAGGAGAGCTTCTGGCGACTGACGTACAACGTGAACTTCGAGGCCACGACGAATCCGGCAGACGCCGACTCCCCACCAACTCAAGTGCTGCTCGCTCAGCCGTTTAATACGCGTCATTGCGAAGTGCTTGTGGATGAAAAGCCGCCGTGGAATACGATTCATCCGGAGCTCACTTTTAAGCGGCGCATCGGTTCGTATACACGCACCCGGGACATACTGATTTCGACATCGCACCCGAAAAAGTACCTTGTTACCGCTACTTTCGACCTTAGGCTAAGCCCCAAAGAGGACCCGTCGCGCGAACCACGGCTGGAAGGTCTTACCGGCGATGCGCGGTCCTACTTCCTGCGCAGCGAAGATTTCATTCCCGTCAACATCCCGCAAGTGCAGGCCGCCGTCGACGAGCTGCCCGATGATCTGGTCACGGAGGCCGAGATTGCGCAGGAGATTTTCAAGTATTGTGCCAACATTGAAACGCCGGCGACCGGCGGATTCGACACGGTCAGCGAGGCGCTCGTCAACAAGTCCGGCTCGTCGTTGGGGCGAGCGCGCGCGATGGTGGCGATGTGCCGTGCGCAAAAGCTGCCGGCCCGCCTGGTGACTGGATTTGAAATCAAGCAGCAGGCCGATGCCCGGCCGCGTGTGTGGGTTGAAGTGTTTGTTAATCAGCGCTGGGAGCCGTACGACCCCGAGTCCGTTTATGCGCGGACATTGCCCATGACTTATTTACCGGTGCGCCGTGGTGGCGATGGCGAGGCTCCGTTGGCCGGCAAGGGAAGCATCGTCACAGACGAGCCGACCAACTTGACGAATGATCTTATACCGACGTTTTCCATCGTCGGCCTTTCGCCAAGCGAGGGGCTGCTTAGGGTCGACGAGAAGCATCCGCTGCGGATACTCGACCTGACGCGCTTGCCGGTGCCAATGCACGACGTCATCTCGATCCTGCTGCTGCTGCCGTTCGGCGCGCTGATCACGGCGTTCATGCGGAACGTCGTCGGGCTTCAGACATTCGGCACGTTTGCACCAGCGCTATTGGCGATGAGCTTCATTTATACCAATTTGACCTCCGGGATCATGATCCTGCTGGTCGTAATCACCGTGGGCCTTGTGGGCCGTTCCTTGTTGGAGCGGTTGCGTTTGCTCATGGTGCCGCGCTTGAGCATCATCCTGACGCTGGTGATCCTATGCGTGGTATTCGGCTTCTCGATCATGTATTACTTCTTCGAGGGCATTACCGCCGACTCCGTCCTGCTGCCGATGGTTATTCTGACCATCTTGATTGAGCGATTTCATGTCACCGTCGAAGAAGACGGATTGGTATTTGCGCTTCAGTTGGCGGTGGGCACCGTTGTCGTGGCGCTGTTGTGCTATGCCGTGCTGCGCTGGGAAGAAATCGGAGAGTTCGTACTCACGTATCCCGAGGCGCATTTCTTCACCATCGCGGCATTCATTGCCTTGGGGCGCTACGCCGGCTATCGCATGACCGAGCTGTGGCGGTTCCGCGACCTTGTGGAGTCAACCGAGACAGCGCGATGAAAGCTCGACCACGCCGGCTGTTCGTTTGGCCTCACGAGCTGAGCGAGAGCGGAATCCTGGGCATCAACCATCGCAACCTGGCGTTCATCCAGGAAAGCAACCCCCGCGCACTTTACCCGCGCGTCGATAACAAAACGATCACCAAGGGCATTTGCCACGAACACGGCATCCCCGTGCCGGAAACCTACGGCGTGGTGCGCCGCTACGGCGACGTGCGGCGGCTGGCGGAAATTTTGGGCGAGCGCAGCGAGTTCGTGGTGAAGCCAGCGAGCGGTGCGGCCGGGCGCGGCATCATCGTGATCGCCCGCCGCAAGGGGCCGGACTATGAAACGCCCAGCGGCCGCGTGATCACGGCGGGCGACTTGCAGTATCACCTGTCAA
>DASXWB010001033.1:0-3013 GCA_036503915.1 Lacipirellulaceae bacterium
TGCGGCGTGCGAGAATTCGGCATCACCAGTGGCATCGCGGTGACCGAGGATCACTGGTACGAAGAAATCCTTCGGCTCGAATTGCGCTGGGTATTCTAGGCGCGAATTCTGGCAGGGCTGTGGCTTCTTCGCGCCATTAATCACGAGTCGGACGTTCGGGCGGCTCCGGCCATGACGAATTGACACGCATCGCGGCAGTGGCCTGCGACCATCGCGGCCGTTTTGTCGCTCCTCGCCGCCACCCTCGGCGTGGCCGGAATCTTCGGCATAATCGCCCTAACATTTGACATCCGCTTCGGCTTGCGCCCAGAATGAGAAGTTGCTCCACCGGCGGAGCGCGCCTGGCCTACTGTGCTAAGTTTGGCCGGCGACTTGGGCCTCTCCTCTATCATCTTGGTGCTCAAAAGGCATACGCTCCGCGCGCGTGCCCCACGTGAGGAATTGTTGCCGATGGGTGTCTTCGCCTGGTTTGCTGGGCTCGCGGCGCGTACGCGCCGTGCGCAATATCAAGTCTCCCGCTGGAACAAAGAATCTCTCGCGCCGACGCTCCGCGTGAAGCGCCTGGAGGATCGCCGCGTGCTGAACGCGGATGCGATGCCGGTGGATCAACTCGTCGTCGACGCGGGCGGCGACGGCGGCGACGGCCAGGCGGATACGTTTCATATCGAACAGGATGCGGAGCGCGTGCGCGTCTCGGTGAACGGGCAGGAGGTGGCCAACGCCGCGCTCTCCGATATTAGCGGCATATCCATCCGCGGATCGCTCGACGATGATATGCTCATGGCCGAGTTCAAGGGCGGTGAGCCGCTCGCCGGCCTCGAGCTGCTATTCGATGGCGGCGAAGGCGGCAACGACTCATTGATGCTTGGCGGTGAAGCGGCGGTCGACGAAATTAGTTACAGCTTCGGCGAGGGCGGTGAGAATCGAATCCAGATCAACTCGGCCGAAGGCTCGGCGCAGATTTCGTATCGCGGCGTTGAGGCGGTTGACGATCAGCTGATCGCTGCGGACCGCAGCTTCCGCATGGAGGATGATGGGCAGGACGTTACTCTCGACGACGCCGGCGCAGCGAACGACGATATTTCCCGCTTGGTGGTGAGTGATGCGGCGAGTTACGAGGACGACCTCGTCGTTTCATTCCGCAATCCTTCCGAGTCGCTGGTCATCGATAATTCTGCGCGCCAGGACGAAACCGACTCGTTGAGTCTGGCCGGCTTGGATAGCGGGTTCGACGCCGATCTACGCGTCGTGGGTTCAAGTGAAGATGCGATATCGATCGGCGGGTCGATCGGCGTCGGCCAGGGCGATGTGGACCTCGTAAGCGGCTCGATTCTCCTTAGCGGCCGGGTTTCCACCAACGCCGCAAGCGTTTCGTTCGCGGCCAGTCGCGATATCTATATCGGCACGGATGGCGGCGTCTTCAACGCGGGCGGAACCATTACCGTCGAAGCGCCCCGCATTGAACAAGATGGCGTCCTCTTGGCCGCCGGTGGCCAGGTGAAACTCGACTCGGGCGACGGCGGCATCACGATCGTGCGCGGCCTCGTCGACGTGTCGCAGAACGATGCCAGTCAGCCCGCGGGAACCGTGTACGTGCTCGGTTCCTACGTAGGTCTGTTCGACAACGCGCAGGTGTACGCGGCGGCCGCGCTGGGCGGCGGCACGGTGCTGATCGGCGGCGACTATCAGGGCAAGAATCCAAGCGTTCGAAATGCAGTTCAAACGCAGGTTGGCCGCGACGTGTTGATATCGGCCAATGCCGACGTGGCCGGAGACGGCGGGAAAGTCGTCGTTTGGGCCGACGATCTCACCTACTTCTTGGGTCACATCAGTGCGCGCGGCGCGGGGCAGGGCGGCGACGGCGGCTTTGTCGAGGCCTCCGGCCGTGACACGCTGATCTATCGCGGCACGGCCGATCTTCGGTCCGAAGCGGGGCAAACCGGAACGCTGTTGCTTGACCCCACGACGCTGACAATCGCTGGAGGCACGGGCGATGGCGCTGCCGACGGCAACGCCACGTTCGAGGGAAATGCTTCGGCAACCGACGGGTTCATTGCGTTCACCGATGCAACGCCGGTTACGGTCTTCGAGTCCGAGATCGAAGGTCAGAGCGCGACCGCGAATATCATTCTCGAGGCGACGCAAACGATCACCACCAGCGGCAACTTCACAGACGACGCCGTGACGCTCGCCCCCGGCAGCAATCTGACGCTTCGCACGCGCAACCAGGCCGGCGATGGCGCGGGCACCATTAATCTCACGGCCAGCCTTGATGGCGCAAACCTGCTGTTCCGTACTCAAGGCGCCGGCACGATCACGATTGAAGGCAGCACCGACGGCGGCGCCGCCTCAAACATCTCGCTCGGCCGATTGCAATCCGATACAGGAACAATCAGCGTCTCGACCAATAATGGAACGATTTCACTTCTCGGCGACGTCGTGTCGGGCGGCTCGATGGCGGTGACCAACGCGGGCCTGTTCACGACGGCCGCGGCCGGCGACATCACGCTCTCGGGCGCCGGCGCGTTCCTGCAGAACGGGGCGGGGCTCAACAGCCTGGCCGGCGACATCACGACGGCCGACCAGAACATCACGTTCACCACGGGTGTCACGCTTACCGGCAACGTGCTGTTGAGCACCGGCGCAGGTGGCGCGGGCGACATCACGCTGGCCACGGTGACCGGAACCACAGCGGGTGCCGAAGACCTGACGCTTCTGGCGGGGACCGGCAACATCACGGCCGGCGCGATCGGGGCCACGCGGCTAGACGACCTGCAGGTGACTAGCGCCAACAATGCCACGTTCAGCTCGGTGACGGCCGACACGTTTACGCAACTGGCCGGCACGGGGACCACGACGTTCAACGGGACGCAGAACTACACGGGCAACTTCCAGTTCACCGGCAATGCGCTGACGATCAACCAGCCGCTGTCGGCTGCGGCGATGACGGTGACCAACGCGGGCCTGTTCACGACGGCTGCGGCGGGTGACATCACGCTCACTGGCGCCTTCC
>DASXWB010001034.1:0-4308 GCA_036503915.1 Lacipirellulaceae bacterium
AGTCGCCTGTCAGTCACCAATGGAAGTCTTATCAACGGGCCAGAGGGGCTGCTGCACTTTCAGACCGGCGGATCAGGTAGCCGCCAATTCAGCGGCGACTTGACGAACCACGGAACCGTGCTCATCGATCGCTCCACAACGTTTGACAAGACATTCGGCAGGTACCTCAACGACGGGATGTTCGCTATTGCTCCTTCGCAAACTCTTACAATTACCGACAGCGACTTCGTTTTCACGCGCGAAGGAACGTACGAACAAACGGGCGGCGTGACGCTGGTCAACGGCACGTTCATCTCGCCCAAGTCGGTGCTTTTCTCTGGTGGACAATTGACAGGCTCAGGCACGATCGCCGGCGCGGTCGAGAATGTAGCGGCGACCGTCGCGCCTGGTGACGATGTTGGCGTGCTTACGATTCAGGGCAACTACACTCACAGCGCCGGCGGCAAACTTGTGTTCGATTTGGCGGGCCATGCGGCAGGTCAATTCGATGTATTAGACGTGGGCGGCTGGGCGACACTCGCCGGTACACTTGACGTTACGCTGCAAGGAGGCTTTGTGCCGGAAGCCGGGCAGCAGTTTATTGTATTGACGGCGAACCGCGTGTTCGATAATGGGTTGACGCTGACAGGTGCGGCCTCAAGTTTATTTGATCTTGTCGTGAATAGCTCCAACGTGATCCTGCAGGCCGTTAGCGCCAACCTGCCGGGCGACTTTAACTTCAATGGCGTCGTCGATGCGGCCGACTACGCCGTGTGGCGCAAGAGGGGCGGCACGCATGATGACTATAACATATGGCGGGCCAACTTCGGGCGAACAGCAAACCGTGGAAATGGGGCGGGTGCTTCGCGCTCTGAGTTTGCGGTGCCCGAGCCACTCAGCAGCGCGCTTGCGCTCTTGGCGTTGGCGATTGCGATCCTTTGCAGACGGGCTGAGCCCTTCATCCAATCTTAATCGACCGCGAAGAGACAGACAGCAACGTATATGCGGGAGCAATACTGCTGGGCAAGTCCGCCACGGCGGATCTTCGACCAGCAGTGGCACCTGTGAGGGCGTCTCTTGCAACCCTTGCTTGCGCTGCAGGCTGCCATCTAAGACGATACCTCCGAAGCATTTTTTGCTTTGATCGCGATTGGCGCTGGGTTAAAATCGCAATCGGTTCGCGAATAAATCACCGAGATGATAAGGGCGTGGGGCATTGCGTTTCATGAGTTGGCATCGTGGGTTGGCGGTGGTTTTGTTGGCGGCGATGATTGTGGCGTTTGTGTCGCATGGTGACGCACGCGCGGAGACGTTGCTGCGTGAGAACGCAGAGAGCGGGCTGGCGAATGTCCTCAACAATGTCGCCGGCATTTTCCCGTTAATCCAGTCAGAGACGGTGGCGGAGGGGGATTTTGCGTTTCACCTCGCTAATCCCGGTTTTCAAGACACGTGGTTCGCGATCGATGAGACCATCACGATCCAGCCCGATTCGAAGCTGTTCTTTTTGAGCCGGCTGGGTTGGGCGACGAATCGGCAGTTTGCCCGCGTGCAACTCTCGACGAACGGCGGCGTGAGCTGGACGACGACCATCTGTAACCAGGCGGGCACCGGCGACGCTGGCGAGGGCTCGTTCACGCTCAAAGAGGTCGACCTTGCGCCTTACGCCAACCAGAACGTGCGGTTTCGCTTCTTTTATGAATTCACAAATGGCTCGGCCTTCACGCAGACCGACGCCGACGTAGGCTGGTTCGTCGACGATATTCAGGTTGGCGACGAGTTTGCCAAGCTTGCGTGGTCGATCGGTGACCCATCGCCACATGAGCAGCTCTACCTGGAGTATCTCAATCGCGCGCGGGCCGACGCGCTGGCGGAAGCCCGGCGGCTTCGCGATGAGACTGACAGCGACGTGGGCCAGGCGTATGACTTTTTCGACATCCAGGGCCAGGACATCGTCGAACAATTCGAATGGTACGTCGAGAATGGCGTCATCGACCGTTTCGCCCAGCCGCTGTCGTTCCAGGCCGATTTACTGAGGGCCGCGCAGTTGCACTCGCAGGATCAATTCGAGAATCAATTTCAAGGCCATTTCAGCTCCAGCAACCCGCCGGCGCCGTTTCAACCGGGGTTCTCGCTGCCTGATCGGCTGGAAGCGGTCGGCTACGGCGGCGGGGCCGGCGAAAATGTCTTCTCGTACGCCGAGTCGGTGGCCCACGGACATGCCGGATTCGATGTCGATTGGGGAAACATCAACAATCCCGGCGGGCAGTTCTACAATCCGAATTTCAACGGCCAGGGAATGCAGAACCCGGCGGGCCATCGCATCAACATCCACAACGGCGACTTCAACGAAGCGGGCATCGGCGTCGTGATCGGCACGAATGGTTCGGTCGGCCCGCAGGTTGTCACGCAAGACTTTGGCGATCCGGGTGACGTGCGCTATGTCACGGGCGTTGTCTATGAGGATCTTAACGGCAACAGTTTCTATGACCTCGGCGAAGGGCGATCGGGAGTGCGGATTGATGTCGAAGGTTCCGCGTTCTACGCGCTCAGCAGCACATCGGGCGGCTATTCGGTACCGGTGCCGCAGAACGGCATGTACGGTGTCATGTTTTCTGGCGGCGGCTTTTCGCCCTTTATGACGACCGCCAATGTTGTTGACGGCCGCAACGTAAAGGTCGACTACCTGGCGAGCATCATCAATATGCTCGCAGGCGACTTCAACGAAGACGGGGTTGTCGACGCGGCCGATTATGTCGTGTGGCGCAAGAACGGCGGCTCTCACGATGAGTACAACGCGTGGCGCACGAACTTTGGCCGCACGGCCGGAGGCGGCGACGGCTCGTCGGGGTCGCTGGCTTCTAACTCACAGGTGCCGGAGCCATCGTCGATTCTTGTGATCGTTGCCGGTTGGCTGCTGGCCGGCCGCCGCTTTGGTCGCACCGCCTACCCGCACAGTTGCGAATTCCAGCGGCAGTTGGTTTAATTTTCCAGTAACCAATTAGGGGGGAAACATGAGGGGCGGGCTCACTGGCAACACTCGATCGCTTTTCGTCGTTGCGGCTTTTTTCATTGGGGAAATAGAATCCCAAGCCGCGTGGAACATTGAGCCGGTGGACCTTTCGGGTGAAGTCGGCTGGTCACTGTCCATCGACACCGACCCCGCGGGTGAGCCCCATGCGGCGTATTTCACGACCAATCCCAACGGCTATCTTCAATATGCGTCGCGCGGCGCGAGCGGCTGGGTGCGCGGGCCGGCGATCGAGTTTGGCAATGCATTTGCCTTGGATAACAATGGGCAGCGGTTCTTTGTGAATGAACCACGACCGAACTTTTATCCGCATTTTCAGGTCCTGCTAGACAATGGGCTTTTGCTGGGCCAGCAACTGGCCGCAACGCGAATCAGCGAGGATGTGTTTCTCGATTTCGACAGCCAGAACCAGCCGCACATCGGCTGGGTGGATACGTCGGCGCGGCAGCTCAAGCATTCGTTCTGGGACGGCACATCGTGGACCACGCGCACGGTGGCCACGAATCCGCAGTTTCAGTACGGAAACTCCAGCTTTGTGGCGACGATGGACGATAACGAACAACTTCACTTCGCTTGGAAAAACGACGTCGACCGCGTGCAGTATGCCAAGCCGAACGGCACGACATGGCAGATCAGCTCGCCGTTTCCCACGCGAGATGCGTTTCCCTACGACATCGACGTGGACGCAAGCGGCAACGTGCATCTGGCCTATGATGTGTCCACCGGAAATGTGCATACGGGCGGGCTATTCTACGGCAAGTTCGACGGCACAAGCTGGACGGGCGGCCGCGTGAGCGGCCTCGACAATTTCGGCGGCGGCCGCTCCAGGCTCGTGGCCGATGAGGCCGGCATGCCGCACATTTTTACCTACGATTCAACGTTCAGCGGGCCGGAGAACCTGAAGCACGTTTATCTGGAAGGCGACGCCTGGGCGAACGAGACGATCGACTCGTACACGAGCGGCGTGAGCGGCCCGGACGCCATTGAAGTGTTGCTCAACGATGATGGATTTCACGTGCTGTACGCGACGGGCAACAAAGAGATTTACTACGCCACCCAATCCACGGCGTCGGGGCTCGACGGCGATTACACGGGCGACGGGATTGTGGATGCGGCCGATTTCGTGGCTTGGCGCAAAGGCATGAACGCCCAGTACTCCGAAGACAACTACAACGCCTGGCGGACGAACTTTGGTCTCACGACCGGCGCGGGCGCCGCTGCTGGCTCGTTAACAAGCGCCGGCGCGGCGATTCCCGAACCGGCGACTCTACTTCTCGCGGTAGCCGCTGCGCTTGGCTTCG
>DASXWB010001035.1:0-7361 GCA_036503915.1 Lacipirellulaceae bacterium
ATGGCTGGGCCGCTGCCGAGTGGGTCATGATGATAAGAAACATGTTCGTGCGCGAGGAAGGCAATCGCCTGATCGTTGGCTCGGGCCTCTTCGAAGAGTGGTTTGCCACCGAAGAGGACATCTACTTCGGCCCGACGCTCACGCCTTGGGGCCCAATCACTGTGCGGATCGTGCATTCGGCAACGGAGCCGCTACTCACGATCGATGCCCATTGGCGCGAAGACGCCCCGCGAGTCGATGTGGAGGTACCGGGTTTCACGAAATTGGTCGACGCGAACTGCAACTCGGCGATGCGGCTGGAGCGGTTTGAATGCGATACCCGCGTACCGGCGTACGAGGAATCGGAATCGCTGAAGGGAAGCCCCAAATGAAGATCATGATGTTCACCAACACGTACCTGCCGCACGTCGGCGGCGTGGCCCGGTCGGTGAGCTCGTACGAAGAGGAGTTTTGCCGCCGCGGCCACGAGGTGCGCATCGTGGCACCACAATTCGAAGGCGCCCACGACGTTGCGGGCCGAGTTCTGCGAACTCCGGCAATACAACACTTCAATGGCAGCGACTTTTCCGTGCGCATTCCCGTGCCGGGCCTGCTCGCCGATTTTGTCGATAGCTTCCGGCCCGACGTCCTTCACAGCCATCATCCGTTTCTTTTGGGCGACGCGGCGCTGCGACTGGCCTGGTCGAGACGCCTGCCGCTGGTGTTTACGTATCACACGATGTACGAGCAGTACACGCATTATGTACCGCTCGCGTCCGAGGCGCTGAAACGATTTGTCATTCAAATGAGCACCGATTACTGCAATCTGTGCACGCACGTGATTGCTCCCAGCGAAAGCGTGGCGGCCGTTCTTCGCGAGCGGGCCGTCATCACGCCGATCACATCGATCCCCACCGGCATCGATGCGAAGTTTTATGCCAGCGGCAACGGCAAGCAGTTTCGTCGACGTTTCGGCATTCCTGAGGACGCCACGGTAATCGGCCACGTCGGCCGTCTGGCGCCCGAGAAAAACCTCGACTACCTGGCGGAGGCGGTCGGCCGGTATTTGCACGATCGTCCGGTCGCCGTGTTCCTCGTCGTGGGCAGCGGCGAGGCGATGGAGTCGATGCAGCATATACTCAGCAAGTACGCCGACGCGAATCAGATCGTCTTCGCCGGCAAGCAAACGGGCCAAGAACTGGCCGATGCCTATGCCGCGATGGATGTGTTTGCATTCAGCTCTCAATCGGAGACGCAGGGCATGGTGCTGGCCGAAGCCATGGCAGCCGGCGTGCCGGCCGTTGCTCTCGACGCGCCGGGCGCGCGCGAAATTGTAAGCGAGCGAAATGGCATACTTCTCGATGCTTCGGCTTCGGCACAAGAATTTGCCGAGGCGATTGCCGCAGTTGCCGACGATCGAGCGCGTCGGGAACGAAACAGCGAAGGTGCGAGAAAAACCGCGGCCGAATTCAGCTTGCAAAAATGCGCCGACCGGATGCTCGCGCTCTATGAGCGGCTCGCGCCTGATCGTTCCGGCCAGCGCGAATGGGACGTTGACCCCTGGGACCGCCTGCTCGGCCGTTTGGAGATCGAGTGGAACCTCCTCGTCGAAAAGACGTCCGCGCTGGCGGCGGCCGCGTCAGACGTCACGAAATAGCAACATGGCCCGTCCAATTCAGGAATTCTTGATGCGTCGCAGCCAATAGCCCGGCCTGCGCGCTCCATGTGCTACGGAGACGATTTGGACTTCGTCTGACTCGACGAGGAAATGAATCACATAGTTGAAACGGCGAACGAGTGCAAAGCGAATATCGGACTCTTCTGTAGAGAACTCGCTTCGGCCGAAGCCGACCGGGTTCTCTTCAATTCGTTGCAGCACCGCGTCAATGGACTCCCAGAATTCATCGCCCAGCCCGACTCGTTGGGAATGGAACCACAGCGCGGCCTGGGCGACTTCCTCCAGCGCCGGAGAGAGGACGCGAAGCTTCACTGCCTTCGTTCCTGCAACCGCTGCTGAATAATCCCGCGGGTTTCCTCCAAGCTGAAACTTTTCAGCTCGCCACGACGATGGGCCTCGATTCGATCGTGAAGCTCGCCGCCGAATTCTTCCGGCGAGATTTGGTCCCCAGGAGGAACAAGGCTTTGTAGAAGTTGAAAGGCAAGATCGGCGCGTTCGGATTGTGGCAGTGAGAGGGCCGATTCGAAAAGTTGGTCCTGCGGTATGCTCATGTTCGCATTATCTCGCATCAGTGGGAGGGTTCAAGTAATTGGACGGCACGCCAAGGCCACCGTAGAGGCGGCATCGACACATCTACGCAGATCACAACTAGCCCGCCATTTGGTGGCTTGGGGCAGCTCACGCCTCGACCGGCCCCGTCACGCCGCCGGTAAATTTCTCGTCGCGCGCCGCCTCACCGGTGAGCACTTCGGCCCGATATCCACCACGCGAGATGAAGTACGCAATAAGTGCCAGGTAGCAGAAGCACATGATCACCGGCAGAACGGCGATTTGCGTGAGAGCGTTCTGCTTGGTCTTACTTTCGCGAAGGACGAGCTCTCTTTTCTGCGCTTCGCTCAGGCCCGCGGCATCGTATTTCGACTTGTTTACGTACTGATATGTCGAGAACAGGCCGTCCTTTTCCTCGGCCACCTGGGCGTGAATAGCGGGGAATTCTTGCTTGACGATAGTATTGAAGTCTCTGTCTTGGATTGTGCCGATTGCCGTCGTGCCAATGGTGCCGACCGCGATCATGCCGACGCCTGCGATCGCATTGAGCAACAGCGCGCCGCCACGCGGGTAAAGTTCCGAGACGGCGCCTAATGTCGTAGGCCAGAAGAAGGTTTTTCCGACACCATAAAACGTAGCGGCCAGGAACAGCATAAACACGCTCGAACCCGCATTGCCGAGCCAGTACAAGCCGCCCGCGGCGATTGCTGCGCACGCGGCCAACAGCCCTAGCGGCGAAATGCGATGCACGATCGGCCCGGCGAAGAACCGCAAGACGAACATAATTGCGGCGGTGTAAATTAGGAACAACGATCCCAATGTCTTGTTACCCAGAACGGCGCTCATGATGTCCTGGATCCAGCCGTCAGTGCCCAGCTCCGTCGTTGCGAGCAGGAACATCACCAGCATCAGGAAGACGAAAATCGGACGGCCGAACGAGCCGACGTAAAGGCCAAACGGAACCGTCGGGATTACGGCCAATCCAAGCGCAAGCCGCCAGTCGATGGCCTTGACGTCGAGCACGGTAAGAATCTGGCTGATGCCCATAATGAGCAAGAACGACACGATGTACGCGCTTCCCCAACCAAACTCGGCTAGCATTTCGCGGTACGAGACGCCCGCTTCCACACGTTCTTGAACGGGGAAGCGCTGGCCCAGGAGGAGGAAGCCATAGATCAGGATCGGTATAAGCAATAGTCCCATCTGCCATTGCCACAGTTTGCCCGGCAGGGCCTCGCCAAGCCCCTCGCCTAAATACAGCACAGCAATCGACAGTATTCCACTGAGAACCAAACCGCCGGGCCAGCCGGCATGCAGGATATTGAGCCAGTGAGTCTTATTCTCTTTGTAAATCGTGGCCACGACGGGATTGATCACGGCTTCGACCGTGCCGTTCGACAAAGCGTAAACAAACGTTGCAAGATATAACACGCCAAATCCGCCGAAGTACGGAGCGAATATCGTCAGCAGCGTTGAAACAAGGTGACCGAAAAACGCAATCGCCATTGCCGTCCCGTAGCCAATGCGATCGATGATCAAGCTGAAGAGAATGATGGAAATGGCAAACGGGTACAGGCCGACGCCATTGATGACGCCCTTTTCTTCCTCGGAAAGGCCGAACTGATCGGCCCAATCTTCGAGCACGGCCGCGCGGACGAAGAAGCCAAAGGCCGTGGCCACCAATGCGAGAAAGCACCCCAGAAACAGCCGCTGCTGCCGCTGATTTTCCGCCATATCGTTCCCGCCCCATGGTTCGTAAAAAGTGGCAGATCGCCGTGCAAAAAAACACTAGTGCGCTGCGCTTTTTATTATTCAAACTGGCCGCGCTCTCGGCTAAATTAACACGGGGACTTCCACATAGCAACGTCAGTGAAAGCGAGTTGACGCATGACGACTCCATCAGGCGGTGATTCGACACGTCGAGAGTTTCTCAAGCACACCGGGCGGTTCGCGGCGGCGACCACCCTCGTATCGGCCACCACGTCCTGGGTTCACGCCTCGGAGGATAACACGATCCGGGTCGCGCTTGTCGGTTGCGGCGGGCGCGGAAACGGTGCGGCGGCCGACGCGCTCAACGTTAAAAACGGCCCAATTCAGCTAGTCGCCATGGCCGACGTGAGAAACAGCCCCATTTCGCGCGGCTACCGCGAGTTAAGCCGCCGGTTCGACAAACAGGTCGACGTGCCTGAGGACCGCCGCTTCGTCGGTTTCGATGGCTACCAGAAGGCGATGGACTGCCTGAAGCCGGGCGATGTCGTGATCCTGGCCACCCCGCCCGTGTTCCGCTGGGTCCATTTTAAGTACGCGATCGACAAAGGGCTGAACGTCTTTATGGAAAAGCCCGTGTCGGTCGATGCCCCGACGTCGGTGCGGATGTTCAAGCTGGGGGAAGAGTCGGTGAAGCGGAACCAGAAAGTGGGTGTCGGCCTCATGTGCCGGCATTGCCGGGCGCGAGGCGAGATGCAGCAGCGAATCAAGGACGGCGCCATCGGCGATCTCACCATGATGCGCGCCTATCGCATGGCCGGCCGCACCGCGAGCGAATCTACCGAACGCATGCCCGAGGATGAAACCAGCGAGCTGCTTTGGCAAATCCGGCGGTTCCATGCATTCTTATGGCTCAGCGGCGGCGCATTCAGCGACTTCTTGATTCACAACGTCGACGAAGCCTGCTGGATGAAGGACGCCTGGCCCGTGAAGGCGCATGCTACCGGCGGCCGGCATTACCGCGGCGACAACGTCGATCAGAACTTCGACACCTATTCGGTCGAATACACGTTCGCCGATGGGGCCAAGTTGTTTCTCGACGGCCGCACAGTGCAGGGTTGTTACGGCGAGCACTCGACGTACGTGCACGGCACGAAGGGCTCCGGCATCGTTTCGATTGGCGGACACATGCCGTCGCGGTGCCGCCTCTTCAAAAACCAGGACATGCGCGACGCCAACATCGCCTGGGCGTGGGATAAGCCTGAGCCGAACCCGTACCAGATGGAATGGAACGATCTCATCGCCGCAATCCGCGAGGACAAGCCGTACAACGAAACCCAGCGCGGCACCGAGGCCAGCCTGCAATGTGTGCTCGGTCGAATGGCCGCTCACACGGGCCAGGTAATCACCCGCGACGATGTACTTAAGGTCGAACACGAATTTGCTCCGAATGCCGATAAGCTGACGTTGGATTCCGCGTCCCCGCTCGCGGCCGATTCGGACGGTCGGTATCCTATTCCACAGCCGGGAAAGGTTCGCGATCGGGAATACGCTTAGGCATCTCGTCTGAAGTCGTGCGCAAAGCCGCCAAGGCACAAAAATACAGGAATACGACCACGAAGGCACAAAGAGCACAAAGAACTTGGATGCAGGGTTATCTTATAGAAAGTCCCCTTCGTGTCCTGCGTGCCTTAGTGGTTAGTCATTATGGTTCTTTTGCGCCAAGCGCCTTTGCGTGAGGCTTAATATTTTGGTTTGAGGAAAGAGCGATGAAAAAATCTCCTCCAGTCAGGGCGGCAATCATAGGCTTAGGGTTCGGTGCGGAATTCATACCGATTTATCAGCGGCATCCGCAGGCCGAAGTGGTGGCCGTTTCCCGCCGCAATGAGGCGGAATTAAATCGGATGGCCGACGCTTTTAAGATTCCGAAGCGGTACACCAAGTTCGAGCAGGTGCTGGCCGATCCGGATGTCGACTTTGTCCACATCAACAGCCCGATCCCGGACCATGCCTGGATGAGCCAGGAAGCCCTCAAGGCCGGCAAGCACGTGATGTGCACGGTGCCGATGGCCACGAACGTGGCCGATTGCGAAAAGATATGCCGGCTCGTCGCTGAAACGGGCCTCAAGTACATGATGGCCGAAACCGTAGTCTACAGCCGCGAGTTTCTGTTCATCAAGCAAATGTACGAAGCGGGCGAGTTCGGCAAGATCCAATACATGCAGGCCTCGCATCCACAGGACATGGACGGCTGGCCCGAGTATTGGGAGCGGATGATTCCTATGCACTACGCCACGCACGTCGTCAGCCCGGTGCTCGGCCTCGTGAACGGGCTGGCCGAATACGTGTCGTGCTTCGGCTCAGGCCGCGTGCGCGACGACATCCGCGAAAAATCGGGCAATCAGTTCGCCGTCGAGTCGTGCCACATCAAAATTGCGGACAGCGACGTCGCGGCCCACATCTGGCGATTTCTGTACGACACATCGCGCCAGTATCGTGAAAGCTTCGACGTGTACGGCTCGAAGAAATCGTTCGAGTGGACGCTCATCGAAGGCGAGCCGCATGTGCTGCACACGGCCAAGCGCCCCGAGCCGGAGATTCCCGAGCGTATCGAAGCGCCCGACTTCGCCCACTTGCTGCCGAAAGAGATCCGGCAGTTCACGCAATCGATCGTCGACGCCGAACACCTGTCGTTCTTGCAAGGCTCCGGCCACGGCGGCTCGCACCCGCATTTGGTGAACGAATTCGTGAATTCGCTACTCGAAGACCGCGACCCGTGGCCGAACGCGCCAACGAGCGCAAACTGGACAAGCGTGGGAATTCTGGCACACGAGTCGGCCGTCGCCGGCGGCGAGATCCGCCGACTCCCAGAGTTTACGCGCAAACATTAATCATCATACATCTCACGCAGAGGCGCGGAGATCCAGACGTCTCACATATCGATTTCTCCGAGTTCTCTGTGCCACTGCGTAATATCCTCTTTCCTTTCATGTTTCCTTTCATGGTGAAGTCATGAGGCAAGTTTGCATCGCTTGGGTGCTGTTTCTGCTGGTGGATGTCGTCGCAGCTGAGGAATACCGGCTGCATTCGTTCCAGAAGACGCAGCTGTCGGATCAGTTCTCCTGTGAAGGGGCGAGCTTTGGCGACTTCAATCGCGACGGTGCGATGGACATCGTCTCCGGCCCCTTTTGGTACGCCGGGCCGAAGTTCACCGAACGGTTCGAATTCTATCCCCCTAAACCGTTCGACATCGCCAACTATTCGGACAACTTCTTTGCGTTCACTTACGACGTCAACGAGGACGGCTGGCAGGACATTATTGTCATCGGCTTCCCGGGCGAGCACACATGGTGGTTCCAAAATCCACAGGGCAAACCGGGGCACTGGCCGCGCCATGTCGCTCTGCCGGTGACTGACAATGAATCGCCCACCTTTACGGACATCACGG
>DASXWB010001036.1:0-2973 GCA_036503915.1 Lacipirellulaceae bacterium
GCATCGTGCCAGCCGCCGACGCTCTCCTTGCGTGCGCCGTTTGGCCCGCCGGCATGATCGAGATAGGCGTCGTGAACGTGACAGGCTTCCTGGCGGAATGTGTGCCCGGCAAATTCCGCTTCGACAGCGCACCCACAGCGCCACAGGTACATGGCCCGCGTCACGCAATAAAATGGCCAATTGAACACATCGGGCGCGATGCGAAACTCGGGCGACTCGCCCACGCCAGGTATCAACAATTGGTAGCTTCCGGCACGGTCGAGCGCTGAGAAGTCGGCCAACATGATTCTCGCATCATCGGAACCGTCGATTCGCGGTTCGACAGGCGAAAGCCGACCGCGAAAAACTTCGTTACCCGATCTGGCGTCCGCGACGAGAAATTGATCTGCGGTACCGACGATGGTTACAAGCTTTGCTGCATCGGGCAGGTAACCGATCGTGTTAAAGCGAATCGGTGTGGCGGCGGGTTGCGGAGTGGGCTGGGCACAACAATCCGACGCCATGGCCCAAAAGATTCCAGTCAATACAGAATTAAGACGCAGGCCAAACCAGCTGATGCGGCCGCTGAGTAGATCGGCTTTGGGGATCATCGAGGCTATTCCTGGTGACAACGCCCATCATCCCACGACGAGCGCGCATCGAGTAGCCCGCACGCCGCCGGCGACACGGATGTCAGCACCGGTGTCGAAAATCGGTCGGCGCCGCTTTCGTTGCAGCCCTCGCATTGCCGGTTTGGCGGCGGTCGGCCGCGCGGCGACTGCCTGCGCCTGCTTATATAAAGTGACGCGGTAATCAAGGTCCCTCCACAAACTTTTCCAGAATTCTAAGCGACTTTCTTGACGGCTATTACGGCTACGACTAAGATGCCACCGGTGGCATAATCCAGGACATCGCGTGCCGACTGCGGTCATTGAGGTGAGGTTGGGTCGATCGCGGACAGACTTCTTTGTGCAATCTGTAGGCGCCAATGCAATAGCATCGCCAGGGAAGCATCCGGATGTCGGTAACGATCTACGAAATCGCCGAACGTGCAGGCGTGTCGAGCTCGACGGTCGCACGCATTCTGCGCGGTGACGTGAAGGAGTCGCATCGCCGTAGCGCGGAAACGGCCCAGCGGATTCGCCGCATTGCCAGCGAGATGGGCTATCGCGCCAACCTCCGTGCCCGCGCGTTCTCGCGCGGGCGAACCCACGGCATCGGGCTGTTGTACACCGATGATGCGTGGATCTTCGAAGGCATGAACACCGAGGTGGTCAACAGCCTCGTGCGCGCGCTGCAGCGCGCCGGGTATCACCTGGTCTTTGCCCCGGTCGATGCCAGCGGTTCGTGGGAGGAGATTGTGCTTGGCGGGCAAATCGATGGCGGCGTGGTGTTTCAGGCGCTGCCCGCTGACGTTCGCGACTCGCTTCGCCAGCGCCAGTTGCCGCTGGTGCTTTTGGGCGACAATTCGGACCCCACGGTTTCACAGGTCGTGGTCGACGATTTCGCCGGCGCCCATGCGGCCACCAAACATTTAATTGGCCTGGGGCACAAGCGAATTTTGCTATTCGTACACCAATCGGTGAAGCCGCACTGCAGCGTCGAGGAGCGGCAAGCCGGGTATCGCGCGGCGATGGCTGAGGCCGGCCTCGCGCCGCAGGAGTGCCTGCGCGTGGCGGAAGAGGACGCCGTCGACATTTTAGTACGCGGCCACGATCGGCCCACGGCGGTGATCTGCTATAGCAACCTGGAAGCAACGCTGATCGTGCACGCAATGTGGCAGTTTGGCGTGTCGATCCCGCGCGAGCTTAGTGTGATCGGGTTCAACGAGATATTTGCCACTCGCTACATGACCCCGCCACTGACGACCGTGGGCTTCGATGCAGCGAAAATTGGCGAATACGGGGCGCAGCTTGTGCTTAAAGAATTGGATGCGAAGGCAGGCGCCAGGAAACCGACCGTCCTTACCGTTAAACCAAGGTTGGTGGTGCGCAGCTCGACGGGCCCGGTCGCACAAAAGGCAGCGCCCATGGATGCATTAGCTGGGTAATGGCGAGGAGATTCGAACGAGTTTTCAACGAATCGGAAGTTGTGGGAACAGTTGAATTGAAGGTTTTGTTGACGCGGAGTCCTGTATTCAAGTTAATGCTTCGAGGTTGTGTTGGCCCTTATGATGGGAGTTTTTGGCTCTGTAGCCTTATCGACGTGAGATAAGCATCTGGTTTCTTCATCAAGGTATGCGGAGGTGATCTAATGAAGCCAAAGTGGTTGTGTTTGGCCGCGACGTTTGTGGCGGCGACATTGTACGGGCAGTTCGCCAGCGCCCAGTTGCCGGTCGTGTTCGACGAGAACACGTACCCGACGAATCCCGAGAATACGTTCGGCGCGTTCACGTTCGATGACTTCAGCGCGGCGGGGGCGCTCACTGACGGGGCAAGCAGCCTGATTCTGGATATCCAGGATTCAAACGGCAGCAACGGTGTCTTTGGCGGGGTGGGGGTGGATTACGGCCCGTTCGTGAGCGGCGCGTTGGTGCCGCATGATTTTGACCCGGCCAACGCCGAGTGGGTTGTGCGGCTGAAGATTTTGCCCAACAACGCGGCAACGGCGCTTCGAACCACCTACATCGATGTGGACAATTTCCTGCAAACCAGCGGCGACGAGCACGTTTTCGAGTTCGACTTAACTGGCGTTCCCGCAGACGGCAATTTCCACGATTTAGTAAAACCAGCCTCGATGCCGCTATTTACGCAAGGAGCGTTTGGCCTGGTGGCCGGAAACATGAATAACGATCCAGGCCTGAAACAAATGCAGATTCAAAGCGTGTTCGGCTCAACGGGGCGGTTAAACGTTGAAATTGATTTCGTGGCGATTCGCCTGATCCCCGAGCCCGCGACGCTCAGCATGTTGGGCCTGGGCTCATTAGGAATGATTGGCCTCGGCCGGCGAAGGCGGAAATAATTTGCCGTGCGCTCGCACTGACCAGGTTTGAAA
>DASXWB010001037.1:0-2725 GCA_036503915.1 Lacipirellulaceae bacterium
ACCGCCTTGCAACTCTAAAGGCCCGCAGCACGAAGGGCACCACCGGCACGCAAGCCAGCTTCCTCGAACTTTTTGATGGCAACCACGAAAAAGTGCGCCGGCTCGAGCAGCTAGTCGCCCAGAAAATCAGCTTCGACTCCACCTACACCATCACTGGCCAGACTTATTCGCGCAAAGTCGACGCGCAGGTCCTCGATGTCCTCTCAGGCATCGCCGCCAGTGCGCACAAGGCGGCCACGGACCTGCGAATCCTGGCGCACCGCAAGGAAATCGAAGAGCCGTTCGAAAAGGATCAGGTTGGTTCTTCGGCGATGGCGTACAAGCGCAACCCAATGCGCTGCGAGCGAATCTGCTCGCTGGCTCGCTTCGCCATGAACCTGGCGTCCAACGCGGCACAAACCCATGCCACGCAATGGATGGAGCGCACCCTCGACGACAGCGCCAACCGCCGCCTCGTGATCCCGCAGGCATTCCTGGCGGTCGACGCGATTCTCATCCTTTACCGGAACGTCGCCAGCGGCCTGGTTGTCTATCCGCAAGTGATCGCCCGGCATCTACGTGAAGAGCTGCCGTTCATGGCCACGGAAAACATCCTCATGGCGGCCGTCGCCGCCGGCGGCGACCGCCAAGAGCTTCATGAGCGCATCCGACAACACAGCCAGGCTGCCGCCGTCGTCGTCAAGCAGCAAGGCGGCCAGAACGACTTGCTCGAGCGTTTGAAAAACGACCCCGCGTTTAGAGGCGTGAACGTCGATGCCGCCGTGGAGTCGGCGACATTGACTGGCCGCAGTTCCAAACAAGTCGATGAATTCTTGGCCGAAGTCGTCGCGCCGATTCGCAGCCGATATGCGAGTGGAGCCGCGCTTTCGGCGGAGGTTAAAATCTAGTCGTCATGAGCATCTACGTCGAAACCTTCATTCGCGGTTCGATTGAAGATGTATGGCAAAAAACGCAAACCCCCGAGCTTCACGAGAAGTGGGATCTACGTTTCACGAGCATTGAATATCTCCATCGTTTAGACGAATCGCAGCCACAGCGATTTCTTTATTCGACGAGAATCGGTTTCGGACTGAACATTGCAGGCGAGGGTGAGAGTGTTGGCACGAAAAACGCTACCGACGGCAGCCGCACCTCTGCGCTTAAATTTTGGTCGAACGATCCAAAATCATTGATCGAAGAGGGCGCCGGTTATTGGCAATATCGGATTGCACACGACGGAGTTTGCTTTCTTACCAGTTACGACTATCGGGTGAGGCTCGGACGAATCGGCCGCACGATTGACACACTGGTTTTTCGCCCATTATTAGGCTGGGCGACGGCATGGAGCTTCGACCGTTTGCGGCTATGGATTGAAAAGGATGCTGGCCCGGCGTCGTCGCTACGATTCGCTGTGGTGCACATCATCGCGACGCTGGTTATAGCCCTCGTGTGGATTTATCAGGGCGCCATCCCCAAGCTACTTTTCGCACACGAAAGCGAACTTGCAATGCTTACGGACGCAGGTATTCCAAGCTCGGCAGTTCGCAAGCTGCTGCTTGTCATCGGCTGGACGGAAATTGCAATCGGATTACTGACAGTCGCGTTCTCGAAAGCTCGCTGGCCTTTCCTGCTCACGATCGCTTTGATGGTCGTTGCCACCACTTGTGTCGTCACCAATTCTCGCGAACAGTTGTGGCAAGCCTTCAATCCTGTCAGCTTGAACGTTCTTATGGCGGGGATGGCAGCCGTAGCTTTGGCGTGCATCAGCGGTGCTCCCTCAGCCAGCCGCTGCTTGCGGACGCCGCGGGAGAATCGGCCGTGATGTCGATTTACCAGCGCGCACTGGGCTCAGATTTCGGCCGGCTACATCCTAAAATTCAGCAGCGGTTTGGATTTAATAGTCAAGACGGCGTCGCTGCGTTTGGGGCTGGCGTTATGGAAAACGTGTGGCATGGCCGGTTCTACACGCTACCCTTCCTCTATCTCGGAACGTGGCGACGCATTATGTTCCCTGAATCGGGCCACAATATTCCCTTCACAATCGCCAACTATGCGTACTGCGACTCATTCGGCCGGGAAACCGTGACTTGGCTGCGAACGTTTTGCGCTCGCAAGGAGCGACGCTTCGATGCATACATGATCTATAGCGAGCAGCGCGGATGCATCGTCGATTATCTCGGCAGCCACCAACACCTGGCGGTCGATATCGACCTGTCGGTCGACGAGGGCGGAGGGCTTCGGCTCAGATCAGGCGCCCAGCGATTCTACGAACGCTCAATCGCGCTACGCTTTCCATTGCTTTTCTCTGGAATTGCCGACGTCCGGGAGTGGTATGACGATTCGACGGAGAAATACCGAATCGACGTCAAGGTAATCAACAGCGTCTGGGGCCCGCTTTTCGGCTACAACGGTCAGTTTGACTGCGAGTGGAAAAAAGTTTCCTCGAACGAGATTCCTCTTGATGCAAAACCGCACCGCGAAGAGCATCGCGAATAGCGCTTATCCACGTTGTGGGCCCGCAACTCAAATCAGGTCCAGCGGCGACTGGCGGCGGTGGCGCTTACGGCTGCACTCCTCGCACACGCCCGTGATGATGAGCCGGTGGCCGGTCACCCGAAAATTGTGCTCGCGTGCCACCGCGTCGCGAATTGCCTGCAGCTCGTCGCTGCTGAACTCGATGAGCGTATCGCAAATCTGGCAGTACAGGTGGTCGTGCTGCGGGTAGCCGTAGTCGTGCTCATAGACG
>DASXWB010001038.1:0-5577 GCA_036503915.1 Lacipirellulaceae bacterium
GCTGAAGTTCTAAAGGGCACCCACATGGCAACGGTTGATTACCATCAACCACCCGTTCAAAACAGACGCTTGCATCGCTCGACGCGCGCCATGCTGCTGTTGGCCATTGTTTTAATCTTCATGCTTATGGTACCTGGGGAGTACGTCGACTATGGGCCGGCGGGAGAAAGGTTGGGCATAGCCCCTCTTACATTCGAGCACGGTTGGCCTTGGCCATACTTGAGGCGCGGAGTTGAACCTCCAAGCACTGCGCCTATCACCTCGTTGCCGCATCATGGGGTTCCATGGTTGCAAAAGTGGGCGTGGACATTGGATGGAGACACACTGCATTGGTCCCCGTGGTTGTTATTGGTCGATGTGTTAACGGTCGCCGGGCTTCTCGCAATAGTGGCTGCGGTCGGAGAATGGCGTCTTCGCCGCCGACGGCTTTGGCAGACCAGCCTCGCAGAACTCTTGACGCTAACGCTGCTGTTTTGCGTCGCGCTGGGTTGGTGGATGGTCAATGTGAGAAGCTCTCAACAGGAGCGTCACGCATTAGCCCATTACTCAGGCGTGTCATTTGGCTTCGACTACTCCGGCCCGCTCTGGCTGCGGCGGGCCATCGGCATCGATCATCTACAACCGTTCCACCGCGTTGTGATGTTATATCTTCGTCCGTCGAACGACCTGAATTTGGCCGCTGTTCCCGCCGAATTTCCCTATGTTAGAAACATTAATCTCAGGTCACCAATTACCGATGCTGACCTCGGCCATATTGCACGAGTGTCGAAGCTGCACTCGCTGAAAATCAAGAATGTGACGTCAATCACCGATGATGGGATCCGGCATCTGCGAAACTCGCGGACGCTCCAGACTCTCGTGATTGAAGAGTGCCCGAACGTTTCCGGCATAGGGCTGCGGCATCTTTCAGAGTTGAAGCAGCTATCCTACTTGGCCCTAAGAGGATGCGATCTCAAAGATCGCGGTCTTGAAAAGATAAGCAGACTGACCGGACTTGAAATCCTTGATTTGCGCAGTAGTCTCGTCGATGATGATGGACTTTCCGAGTTGGGCCAGCTCAACGTTCGTCAACTCGGCTTGGCCGAGACCAAAATTGACGGCAGTGGGCTTGCGTCACTCCACAGCCTGGAGAAGTTGGAGGAGCTGAATTTGAGCGGAACACTCGTCGATGATGATGCGCTGAATCACCTTGTGCAGTTTCAGAATCTGCACCGTCTTGATATCCGCGACACACGAATCTCGGAATCGGGTGCGGCTGAACTACGCAAACGACTTCCCAACTGTTGGATCAACATACGCTGATGAGAGGTCCGATTGGCCGGTCGACTGGAGTGACTAAACGTCATCGCGTTGCGATGGTTACGAGTTCAGGCCCGCATGATTCGCCAGTACCTGCACGTCGCGTTCCAAACGCTTGCCGAGCCGGTCCTTTTCTAGCTCCAGATCGTAGTGGGATTGCAGATTGATCCAGAACCGTTCTGAGGTGCCGAAGTAACGCGCGAGCCGCAATGCTGTGTCAGCACTGATCGCGCGCTGACCGCGGACAATTTCGTTTATGCGGCGCGGCGGTACGCTCGTGTCCTTGGCCAGCCGGTATTGACTGATGCCGAGCGGGAAAAGGAATTCTTCTTGCAGGATTTCGCCAGGGTGAATGGGATGGGTCTTTTTTTTGCGCGGCATTTCCGATCCTAACGAACCAGGGGAAGTAACCTCGGTGCTTTTTTACGCCGAAGGCGTTTCACTCCAAAGCCCAGGGTCGCGCTGCGCACCCTGGGTTGAGGAAGGACATGTGTAACGCCGTCGGCGTAAACCGACAAATCGGCTCGATAACCCAGGGTTGGTCGCCGCGGCGACCAACCCTGGGCTTTGGAGTTCAACACCTTCGGTGTAAAGACAGAGGCCGGGTGTGTAATCCATTGCAAGATGATATTATGGTGCGCATTGATCGAAAAAGCTCTTCCAGCGGAGCGCTAACCAATGGATCGTCAAATCTCGACTGTCCTCGACCAGCTCGCCCGCGGGCCCGCGCTCGTGCGGCAGGTGATTTACGATGTGCCGCCGGAGCTGCGCAAGCGCCGGCCGGCGCCGGGCGTGTGGTCGGCGCACGAGCATGCCGTGCATTTGCCGGCGATTTATCCGCTAATCGTGCGGCGGCTCGAACAAATGCTCACCGAACGGGCGCCGCACATCAAATCGTACGAACCGTCGCGCGATGAGCCGGATGATGCGCTGCTCGCGCTCGATCTCGACGCCGAAATGGACCGCTTCGATCGCGAACGGGCCGCTCTAATCGAGCGGCTTCGCAACTTGACTCCCGAAAAATGGGCGATTACCGCCACGCACGACGAGTACTCGCACTACGGCGTGTTCATCATGTTCCGCCATATCGCGCTGCACGATTTGCATCACGCGTACAAAATCGAGGAAAGGCTGCTGCGGAAGGAATGGACATAGACGCGCGGGACAACCAACTAAGGCTATATAAGTAAACTCCATGTGTGCGCCCTGGTCTACAAAGGTCGACAAGTTTCTCGCGCTGGCTTTAACAAGCCGCATCGTTGGTCTGAACACGCTTACGGCGGCATGTGCTGACTTTTCAACAAATCGATTGAATGCAGGCGCCCTTGACGAGCTCTGCAGCCATCTGATTGCGAAACAGGTTCTGACCGAATGGCAATGTGAAAAGCTGCGGCTAGGGCGATGGAAGGGTTACTTGATCGACGACTATTGTTTATTGAATGAACTCGACGGAACAAACACGGCGAAACGGTATTTAGCTAAGGAATTGTCGACGGGTCGCCAAGTGGCGTTCGTTTTCACTCCTCGGGCGTTCCGACCCGACGGACAGGTAGATTATCGCATCGAGGAGCTTCCGTAGCCCGCCGTCGTCCGGCGACGCGCGGTCTGAAGTTATCATTGTCGAGAGTGGTGCTTGTTTCCTACGGCAGGCCATAATAGCATCGGCCTGAAAGGAGATCCGCCATGTCCGCACTCGCCAAGAATACGACGACAACCATTATTCCAGCCATGCACTACCGCAACGCGGCGGCCGCAATTGATTGGCTGTGCAACACGTTTGGCTTCGAGACGCAGGCGGTATATCCGGGCGAGGACGGCACGATTGGCCACGCGCAGCTTACGTTCGGCAACGGCATGATCATGTGCGGCTCGAAGCGCGATTCGGAGTACGGCCGGCTGCTCAAGCAGCCCGACGAAATCGGCGGCTGCGAAACGCAAAGCCTGTATCTCGTGGTGACCGATGCGGACGCGATTTATAAGCGCGTCGTTGAGTCAGGCGCGGAAATACTCATCGACATCAGAACACAGGATTACGGCGGGCGCGATTTTACTTGCCGCGACATCGAAGGCCATATCTGGAGTTTTGGCACGTACGATCCGTGGGCGACGCAGTCGTAAATATTTCTGTCTCTCGCAAAGGGGCGAAGGCGCAAAGCCGAATCGGTAAACCACAAAGGACACGAAGAACACAAAGCAAACCTATAATGCAATTTGGCATCTCGACGTTATCTTTGTGCCCTTTGCGTTCTTCGTGGTAATATCTTCTTCTTTGCGCCTTGGCGCCTTTGCGTGAGAATATTTCCTTGATGCGAACTACTTTACTTATCGCGACTTTGCTTGGCGCGACCGCCTCTGTCGCCGACGACCGGCCGAATATTATCCTGCTCTTCGCGGATGATTTGGGGTATGGCGACCTGGGCTGCTTCGGCGCAGGCGAGATTGAAACGCCGCATCTGGATCGCATGGCCGCCGAAGGGCGGCGGTTTACGGATTTTTACTCGGCCGGGCCCACCTGCACGCCTTCGCGCGCGGGCCTATTGACCGGCTGCTACCCGGTGCGTGTCGGTTTCGGCGATCAGATTGGCCGCACGGCCGGCGGCGCTTCGCGCGGCCGCGTGCTGCATTCCGGGGCGACCGAGGGATTGAATCCCGACGACATCACCGTAGCCGAGCTGCTCAAGGAAGCCGGCTACGCCACCGGGATGATCGGCAAGTGGCACCTGGGCGAATCGCCGAGGTTCAATCCCACCAACCACGGCTTCGACGAGTTTTTCGGTGTGCACTACAGCAACGACATGAAGCCGTACGACTACCTTCGCGGCACCGAGCGGCTGCCCGAAGAGATCGACCGCGACAATCAAATCCGCCGCTACACGGACGAGGCGCTGGCGTTCATCCGCAAGCACCGTGAGCGGCCGTTCTTCCTGTATTTTGCACATGCGATGCCGCATACGCCGCTGGCCGCTTCCGAAAAATTTCGCGGCCGCTCGAAGCGCGGGCTGTACGGCGACGCGGTGATGGAAGTCGACTGGAGCGCCGGGCAGATTCTCGACGCCCTGCGCGAGCTGGAATTGGAAGATCGCACGCTCGTGATCTTCACGTCCGACAATGGCCCGTGGCTCGCGCGCGGCGAGCACGGCGGCTCGGCCGGGCCGCTGCGGGCCGGCAAAGGCACGACCTACGAAGGCGGCGTGCGCGTGCCTTGCATCATGTGGCAACCGGGCACGATTCCGGCAAACTCAGTTTGCCGCGAAGTCGCCTCCACTATCGACTTCCTGCCCACGTTTGCGGCACTTGCCGGCACCACGCCGCCGTCCGATCGCACGATCGACGGCCACGACATCCGCCCGCTGATGACCGAGGATGATGCCAAGTCGCCATGGCAGGCCCTCTACTTTTACTTCGGCAACGAGTTGCACGCGGTGCGCAGCGGGCGATGGAAGTTCCGCGCGAAGAATAATCTCGTGAACGAAAACATCTACTACCGCGAGGCATCGACAAACGTCGCGATTCCGCCGGCGCTCTATGACCTGGTGCGGGACCCGGGCGAGCAGAAGTCGGTCCTGCAAGACCACCCGGAGGTGGCCAAGCGGCTGCGCGGATATATGGACCAGGCTCGGGCCGACTTGGGCGATTCGCTGCGGCGCATCTCTCCAACGAACGCCCGGCCTGTTGGGCAAGTTAATGACAGCCGCGAAAAGTAAGAGGTGGGCAATCAGCCCGTTGTGGGAGGCGTCGCTCGCGCCGATTTAACATTGGCCAGCCGATGACCGCCATCGGCGACGGAGTCGCCTGCCACAGAATTGCAGTCGTCTGCCGCAGAAAACCAAGTCACCTCGTGGCCGACCACAGCGACCGTTTCGATTGGGACGGATCGATTGAAGCGGTGTCAGCCGATCCGGCGGCCAGCTCACAGGAGCGCTCGGGCGACCATGTCGGCGGCTTGTATGCCGGTGTGGGCCTGCTCGCAGTGCGGTCCTCGACATGGCGCGCTTGCTGAACGGCGGTGGGCTGCGGCCTGGCGACCACGTTCGCTTGGGCCACAACGGGAATCGGCTCCGACGAGGTTCGCCAGCCACCTGTCGCGATTTCTTCGGCGCTTGGCAAATTGGCCGGCTCACCCGGGCGAGCTATCGACCAATCACTCTCCAGAATGCTGGCTGTCGCACGCGCCGGGATGCTTATTGCGCCTTCGACTGAAAGCGGTCCAGCCGCCGGCTCGTTTGCAACCCTTTCATTTAATCCGGCGCCGGCCGACGATGCGAACCGGCCCGGCAT
>DASXWB010001039.1:0-5382 GCA_036503915.1 Lacipirellulaceae bacterium
ATCGGCGAGCGGATGCGCACCGCCGCCATGAACAAGCCTCACCAGGAGGGGCCCCCGAGCCCGGCGGCGCCGGCCTCGTCGTCGTTCAATGCACCCATCATGCATTAAGCAAACTTGAGTGAAGTCCTATGGCAGCCAATCCCGTAAATCGACTCGAGCCTCATTGGCCGCAAACGCCGGAAGCTTTCGCGCCGCCGGCGGAGACGGAAGACTCGTCGTGGCGCGAAACGGCGAAATCGTGGGAACAGCAACTCGAAAACTTCATGGGAGACCATCCGAAGCTCACCTTAGCGGCCGCCGCCACCGTCGGCTTGCTGCTGGGCTGGATGGTGAAACGAAAATGAACGGTAACGGTCGACACCGCACGCAAATGCCCGATGTGGCGGGCAGCGTTTCCGGTCTGACGCACGACGTGATTGAGCTGGCAGAGCTGCAAACTCAGCTGCTCGCGCTGGATCTCAAGAAGTCGACGCAAAAAACGCGCACGTGTTTGATCCTTGCGATCATCGGCGTGTGCCTCTTGCTCGCGTCACTGCCGGTGGCGCTGATGGCCCTGGCCGCGCTATTGGTCGAGCAGCTCGAATGGTCGCAGTCGGCGGCGCTGGGCGTCGCCACGCTCGTTGGGCTGGTGCTCGCGGGCATCTTCGCTGGCGCGGCCTACGGGATCGTGCGCAGCGGCCTGTTGTCGATCGAGCGGTCCCGCGACGAGTTCAATCGCAATATCGCGTGGATCAAATCAACGCTCAAAGATCGCGGCCGCTACAGCGCGTTCACGAAAACGTAGCGTCCGTCAGCAGCTTAGGGCTTCTCACAGCATGGATTAAAGCGCCAAGAACGCCAAGATTGCCAAGGCCAGGTGCGAGGCCTTTTGCATTCTTGGCGTCCTTGGCGGTTTCATATTGTTGGGTGCTCTTGGTCCAGAACCTCACAGAGTACCGGCAAACTCCGAGTACGCGGAGTCCTCAATCGCACGGCGCAGCGCGTCGTAATTCGCCAGAATTTCGCAATAAGGTCGGTTGATCACCTTGCTCATGCCGGGAACATATTGGAATCGGTTCGCCACGTTGAGAAACGTTGCAATGGAACTAAGGGTGGAGTCCTCGCGAAAGAACCCGGCTCCGTCAACGCGTGCCATGTCGTCCACCAGATCCTCGTAGAGGCAAGTCTGCATGCAGAGATCCTGGGATAATCGCAAAAACTCCTCGCGCTCGCCTTGGATCCACTCGATGTACCTGAACAGCGCATCGGGTGCAATGCGGTACCGTCCGTCGATCCGGCCTCCGTCGTAGTTATGCCAAACCTTTCGCGTGTTCGCGATGATCACGGAAATCGCCGTTTGAACGACGTTGCGCCGCACCAGATGCACAATACGAACGAGGCGATCACGAAAATAGTCAAACAGGAATGGCCGCGACCGCAGGTTCGAATACAGCGGCGCCACACAACGTATGTGCTCGTACTTTATGTCCAGGCCGATCAGCTTCAGCCGTGACTTGGGGCCGCCGTAGCAATCGCTGTTGGCATGAACATCTCGCCTAATCGCATGCAAGTAGTGATCAACGAGCATCATCGTGTCCGACTGCGTGCGCGGCGGATAATAACCGTCCGGCAACGTCTGCACGAAATTGTGCCAGCACATGAAGTATTCGGCGTGCGAAAACGTCTCGCCGAGAACGGCAATTTCGGAGTTTGAATTGAGGATGTGCCGCAGCAAGTGAGTGCCGTTCCGCTGGCAGGCAATCACTGCGAACGCCGTGTCGGGTTCAACAGGTCGCGCAGACTGGCCCGCCACCGGCTGAGCCCGCCTGAGGCGACGAGGTTCGAAGGGCCGCGCCATTGCCGTCGCGCCATGACGAGCCGATTTGAAGGCTTTCAGCGCGCGACCGGCGTGGGCCCGCAGATTGAAGAGCACAGCTCGACGCCTCCAAGCGACATTTGTCGCACGTTGCGATGGCAGCCTATGGCCGTTTGCCGGCGGCGTCGCATACGCCGCTATCGGTTCGCCATCGAGTCCATGGCAAAGTTTCCGTGCGGGTCGTGCTTGTAGAAGTTGATGCCGACACGGTCGGCGACGACCTGCACAAACTCGCGCTCGAATTGTTGCACCGGCTTGTCTTGAGCCGGGATGCCGCTATTGGTCGGGTAGAGAATCTCGCCCAGCTGCTGTTCCCAAACAAGGCGGCTGTGATCGGTCATGTCGTAGACACTCACCGTCACGGTCGCCTTGCCTTGATAAAGGGTCTTTCCTTTGTACAGGTCGAAGTCGTCCAGCTCGACGTGCACGACCATGTCCGCGCGCACGGCCTCGGCCAGCTCGCGGAAGTCGCCCCAGTCGCTTTCGTCGACCCAGTTGTCGACCTCGCGTGGATTCACGACATCGATGCCCTTGACGTTCTCGACAAGCAGCTCGCTGACGCGCTGTGCGACGGCGCGCGAAGCGCCGGCGTGGCGGTATTCATGCGACGACGGCGGCCGGCACATGACGACCACGCGCTTGCCTTCCAGCTCGTCGCACTCGGCAGGCGCCCAGTTGCCGCCCTCCCAAACATAAATGCCGGTTGCCAAAAGCGCCGGGCAGCCGCTGGCTGTGAGCAGCATCGTCGCCGCCAGGCCGAGGCCGATGAGCGAATTGGTCGCAGCAATGCGAGCGCGAGAACGTTCCATCGTTTCTCCCTTCACGCGCGTGAGAAGAGCGCGAATCTTTGGATGAGCAGGCAGATGAGAGGGCGGAGAATACCGGCAGGCTCACCGGCCGGCAAGGGCGAGTTAGACCGTCTCGGACCGCAGCCCGCAGCGCAAGCAAGGGATCTATCGGGAGCCTTGCTAGCGCTGCGGGCGGCAATCCGAAAGCGCATCCCCGAAGATAGGCCCCGTAGGCCAAAGAAAGAGGCGCCGCCCGGATTCGAACCGGGGATGTCGGATTTGCAATCCGATGCCTTAGCCACTTGGCTACGGCGCCTTGATTGTGTTGGCCGGCGGCATTCGCCGTAAGCCCGCTTTCATACCGCCCGACCTGCCGATTGAGCGTATTTTATCTGCCTGAAGCCTGCAAGACCAGCAGTCCCGCTCCTCTTCGGACAGCCAACTGGGCATGCAAGTTCGCTTGCGACCTTATAGGCAGTCTCCGTATGCACAGGCCAAAAACAGGCTAAACCCGCACAACAGAAATGCCAAAAACGGCGTCAACCAAAGTGTAATTACAATGCGTGCTCCAAGACTTTGAATCGGAAGCAAAAGCGCTACGACGACAATGAACGAGACAACGCTCACAGGATATGAGCAGTACGAAAGCCACTTCGGCGCGTCATTCCATGGTGCCTCGTAGGAGTAGTAGGCGAACACGAAAAGCGTTTGCACGAGGAAGGGAAGCAGCATCGCTGCTGCGACCATCATCCATCGGGTGATAGGAACGGCGCCGGTGTTCATTTCGCGCTTCTAACATCAAAGCTCATCCGGGCCTTAGCAGGATCGGACTGCTTCTCCCAAAAAACTGCACGAGAACGCCGTCTTAGGTTACGGCAATTCCGCGGTCACGGCCAGCACGATCGGCAGCGTGGGATCGTCCGCCTTGGTGAATTCAATATCGGCGATAAGCGCTTCCGTCCGTTCGGGTTCGATTGTGAGGTAGCGCATCTGCTGATCGCCCATCCGGAATGCGAATTCTGATTCCGGCACATCTTCGCGCTCGCGATAATTGGCGAAGTGCACGCCGTTCTTCAGCTCGTGTTCCTCGGTCTGGCCGTCTTCGTAATGAAACCTGACGACAAGCGATGTCGACTTGTCGGGATGGAATGGAAATCCGCCGAGGCTTACACCGCTCAACAGGTGGATCTTTTTTGCGGGAAGGCCACAGGGCAAGCGCACGCTGCTCGGCAAATCGCGGGCAAAGCGCGATGACTCGCCGCCAAACAGCAGAATGTTCTTAACAGCGCCTTGTTGCGGATCGACGAGAGAAAACGGAACGCCGCCTACCGTCGTCGGCTTCCAATCTGTCATAGCAAGCAGACCGACACCACGCCCATCGCGACGCTCTCGCCTATCGCGCTCATCGCGCCGGCCTGCCGGGCTGCTGCCTGCTCCGCCATCTCTATCGCGACGCTCGCCGCGCTCATCGCCGCGCCGTCCGAAGCCGCGGCCGAACGGCCAATCGGCACTACTTGTCGTCGCCACGCCGGCCAGGCGCAGCGGCACATAGCGCTGCCGCGTGGCCAAAAATTCCAGCACGTCCGCCAGGTCGCTATTGGAGAGCACTTTTTCGAAGCCGTCGGGCATCAGCGACTTGATCGACGAATAGACCTCTTCAATTTCGCTGCGCTGGATGACGTGGCGTTTGCCCGTGGAGTCGACCATCGTGACCGTGGTGCGCGACTCGCCGGCGTACATTCCAACATAAACTTTGCCGTTGGAAATAATCGAGTAGCTGCGAAAGTTCGTTTCGACGTCGCGGCTGGGGTCGATGATGTTCTCCAGAATATGCTTCTTCGGGTGGACGAACATGCCGGTAAGATCGGGAGCAATTGTCTCGCCGACGCCCCCGTGCATGTGACACACGGCGCAATGCTTGGCGAACAGCTCCTTGCCGCGCTCGGCGTTGCCCGCGGCCTCAGCCGCGCTCAGCAATGCGGCCAACGCCTCTTGCCGATCCGGATCCGGACTTGCTCCCTGCTGCAGCAAAAGTTCGTCGGCCCGGGTGCGAATCGCCTGGATCGGATGGGCACGCAGCGCGGCCATCTGTTCGAGGCTCAGACCGCCCACGTCGAACTTGCCCGCGGCGATGGCGTCGAGCAGTGCGGTGGTGGAATCGGTCTGCTCGAGCAGTACCTCCACAACCGCTTGCCGGCCTTGCGGCAAAAGGCTGCCGTACAAATCAATCAATTCCTCGGCGAAGCCTTCGTATCGACTCTCCGAGACGGAGCGTAGCAGCCCAGTAAGCAGCGGCAACGATGTCTGCGGCGAAATCATCCGCAGGATGTCGCGTCCGGCCGCGCCGCTTTCGAGGTCGATTCGCACCAGGGCTTCGGCGGCTGCAATCCGCTCATCATCAGCCAACTCGGCATTCTCGACGATCGCCCGCAGGGATGCGCTGTGCTGACGCTGAAGCTCGGGGGTATTGCCGACTTTCCAAAGTTGCGCTAACCGCAATAAGTCGCTCTTAGTGTCCATGGGCGCACCCGCAAGCAAACCTTCCATCGCACGCTCCGAGGCAGGCGGCAGCTGCACAAGGCGATCGTCCGGCCAGAACCGCGAAAGCGAAGCCAAAACGGTCGGCGCGAGACGGCGGTCGGCGCTGGCCAATGCATCGAGCAGTGCCGCCAATTGGCCTGCGTCGAGGCCGCTGCGGGCAATATGCTCGCCGACGATGTCCGCAACTCTGGCGATCTC
>DASXWB010001040.1:0-3362 GCA_036503915.1 Lacipirellulaceae bacterium
GATAGCAGAAGGATCGCGTCTGGCTGCCGTCGCCGAACAGCGTAATGTCCTCGCCGCGCAGCGCTTGGCGGATAAAATTCGATACGACGCGTCCGTCGTATGGATGCATCCGCGGCCCGTACGTGTTGAAGATCCGCACGATCCGCACGTCGATGCCGTGCATGCGGTGGTAATCCATGAACAACGTTTCGGCGGCCCGCTTGCCTTCGTCGTAACAGGCACGCGGGCCGATCGGGTTCACTGAGCCGCGGTACGATTCGGGCTGCGGATGCACCTCGGGGTCGCCGTAAACTTCGCTGGTCGAAGCCTGCAGGATTCGCGCCCGGCAGCGCTTCGCCAGGCCCAGCATGTGGATCGCGCCCAGCACCGAAGTCTTCATCGTCTTGATCGGGTTGTACTGATAGTGGCCGGGAGCGGCCGGGCAGGCAAGGTTGTAGATTTGGTCCACTTCGAGCACAATCGGCTGCGTGACGTCGTGCCGCACGAGGTCGAAGTTGGGCCGATCCAACAGGTGCGCGACATTTGTCTTCTGGCTGGTGAAGAAGTTGTCGAGGCACACCACGTCGTGCCCCTCCTCCACCAGGCGCTCGCAAAGATGCGAGCCCAGAAAACCGGCCCCGCCAGTGACCAGGATGCGATTTACTTGAGACATAGCGCCGGCTGTGGTGAATTCAAGGCGTTCAGTGTACCATAGCTTACCGACATGAAGCCATCGTCTGCCGCTTCTCTGCCGCTACTTGCCTTGACTCGCGAGAGATGAAAGACCAGATGTTCGCTCGTATTGCCGTGTTTGCCGCCAAGACTCTGGTCGGCTGTGTCCACTTCATTTTCACTTCCCAGTTGGTTGTCGGCGAAGAAATCAATCAGGTTGCGGGCGACCTTATCGTGCTGAACACGAACGGAGCCTGGTCCTGGTACATGGACGAGCGCGTTATCCTTGACGTGGCGGCGGGAAAGCTCCTGGCCAGTTCGGTCGCAGACGCAAGCGGCACCGATGGACCCAATCGCAATGGGGACATCGACGTCATTTCATACGATTTGAATACGCGTCAGGCCACTCACTTTGTTCTCCATGAGAGCCTGGATGCAGACGATCACAACGCCGCGGCGCTCGTTGTACGTCCCGACGGCCGCTACCTCGCCGTCTACACGAGGCACAATGCGGACAAAACAATTCACTTTCGGGTTTCGACCAATCCGCACGACGCGTCGAGTTGGGGGCCGCACCAAACATTCGACTTCAACACTACGCCGGGCAGCGACTTCAATGTCACCTACTCGAACCTGTTTTATTTGTCGGCCGAGGACCGCACTTATAATTTCGTCCGAGCCAACAACCGAAGCCCCAACATGATGCTCTCAAATAATGGCGGATCCTCGTGGACGTACGGCGGAAAGCTGCTCACGTCGCCGGTCAATGTGGGCTACGTAAACGGTTACTTGAAATACGCTTCCAACGGCGTGGACCGGATCGATTTCATCGCCACCGAGCACCACCCGCGAGACTTCAACAACAATATTTACCACGGCTACATTCAGGGCGGAAAGATGTACCGCTCCGATAGCTCGCTGGTGGACAACGACATTTTCGATAACTCGGCGCCAAATCAGACTTCGCTCACCAGGGTCTTCAATTCTGACCCAGAAGACGGCAGTCAGAATTATTCGCGGGCATGGACGACCGATTTATGTCTCGACTCAAGTCGCAAGCCGTATGCATTGTTTACGGCGCGCGCCAACGACGTTCCTGTAAACACCAGCGGGTATAACGACCACCGCCTTTTCTACGCCCGCTACAACGGGACGCAATGGGAAGTGCATCAGGTGGCCAAGATGGGCGCGCGGCTGTACGCCTCCGAGCAGGACTATACAGGTCTCGCTGCGATTGATCCGCGCGACCCGAACACGATTTTTGTCTCCACAACGTTCGATCCCCGCGACGAGACCGAGCTGGGCGTGCACGAGATCTTTAAGGGCGTCACCGGTGATGGTGGGGCAACCTGGATGTGGGCGCCGATCACTCTCGATTCCGAAATGGACAATCTTCGTCCAACGGTTCCGGTTTCCGACGCCGATCACACGGCGCTTGTCTGGATGCGCGGCACTTATCGAAGCATGTTCGACTATGACTTGGACATTGTCGCAGTTGTAAACTCTGGGCCGCTGCGAGGCCGGGAGTGACACCTGAACGGCGAACGCGTCGCAGATCTCGATTATTTCACATATTCTAAAGAATCTCGCGGCCACGGGCCTGTGGGAGGCCTCTCCGACGCGTAGCGCTGGCCCATAGACTTAGATTCTCCGCGGCCGGCGTGGATTTCGCAACTACGTGTCAGCGCGAGACGTTCGAATTTCAACCGCCGGCCATTTCGAGCCGAGCGCTGACGGCCGATGTTTGAAGCCTAACACCTAACGCCCGACGCCTGAAAAAAACGGGGCGCCAGGCTTGGCCTGAGCGCCCCGGGTCGAGTCACATCGGAAAAACGCCAGCCGCGTGAATGGTCTACTTGCGGCGCCGCCGCGCGAAGGCGACCAATCCCAGCGAGCCCAATCCCAAGAGGCCAACGGCAGCCGGCTCGGGGACGATCGTCACGGTGATGTCATCGAGATGCACTAGCGAGTCTCCCATCTGGCCCGCGCCGAACGACGAGAGCGCGTAGGTGACCACCAGGCCGGTCGTCCCCGCCGGTGCAACGCCTGTGTGCGAGAACATTTCGTAATCCGAACCGAGAGTCAGGTCGTCCAGGCGGTTCTGCGGCGGATTGGGCATGCCTTGCCACTCAAGCTTGATTTCCTGCGTAGCGTTGAATGCCGCGCCCGAAACATTCTTGGCCCAACCCGTGAAATTCACAATCTGCCCCGGGTTGATGGGCATGTTCAAGTTCTGAAACACGCCGGCGAACTGATTCGCTCCGGTCAGTTGCAGCTCGATATGCCGCGAACCTGTACGCGGCATCGCAGTGCTCTCCGACGACACGCCATTGGTCCCTGATCCAAATCGGAACCAGACATCGTTCGCTGAGCCCATGTCGACAGTCGGATCCTCAAAACTCGGATTCTCGACCAAATTCTGCGCAGTCGCCTGGACCGCAAACAGCACGAAGACGGCGAGCGCAGCCAGCAGATTCTTTCTCATGAGACCCCTCCGATCATTTTAACAATTGATGCACCTCGTGACCTAACGGACTACACACCGGCAGGTTGCTTCGCATGATTGCCGCGGCATGGATCGATCGCCGCGGCATGAATCACTTGCCGAAGCATGAATCACGCCCTCTCGACGAACTTGCGCGCGAGCGCGCGGCGGGCAAGCGCCGAAAGAGAAACCGCGTATAGCATAACCAATAGGCAACGCCGGTTAA
>DASXWB010001041.1:0-10674 GCA_036503915.1 Lacipirellulaceae bacterium
CGATGGCCGCGCGCAGTCCGGCCATGCGCATCGACGGCTCCTTTGAAGCAATCAGTGAACCAAGGCGGTCGTTGAGAGCCGGCGCGTCGAAGCGGCTCAACAGGATGGCGGCGCGTTCAATGTTTTTCGGGTCATTCTGGGTGAGCCACTTCTTCGCGACGTTTACCAAGGCTGGATATGATTGCTGACGAATTGAAGGAACGCGGGTTCTTGCAGTGCGGGGCGAGCCGCCCAGCGAATCCAGTTTTTCCGGGTGTTCGGCAAGATTTTTGGCGATCGTTTCGAGCGTCGGTTCATCGACCACGCCGTTGCCCAGAAGCGTCGGCAGCAGGGCCGCGGCCCTTTCGGCGACGAACGCATCGTCTTCAAACGAAGCCGCCACGATTGCGCTGGCCAACGCTTCGGGCACGGCGGGACTGCCGGGCGAACCCCAGCCGTCGGGCGGCCTGTTATTGATTGTCTGTCCGGCCGCTTCGATTGCCGTTGCCCGCACGCGCCAGCTGGAGTTTCGAGCCAGTAGCGCCAGCGTATCGAGAGCCTTTGGCTGGCGCGCCAATTGTCCCAGGCACTTGGCCCCATGGACCAGCAGATCTTCGTCGGTTTCCTGTTGCAGGTAAGTGCAAAGCGCCTCGACGGCCTGTTCCGAGGGATGCTCCGTAAGCGCCCGCAGCACAGCAGTGCGGACGTTTGGGCTGGTGTCTTTGAGAAGGAGTTGGATTCTGTCGCCGCTGGTGAGCAGTCCAAGCCGGCTGAGCGCCCGCACGGACAGCTCGCGTATGAGAGGATCAGCGTCGCGAACCAGCTCGTCCATTAAAGGCTGATCGATGATCTGCGCCGAGTCCAGGATGGTGGCGGCGGCTTGCCGGTGCGTCTCCGAATCGAGGCGCGCCAGGGCGGTGATCACGCCCGACTGCTCGAGCCGCAGTTGCCCGCTTGCAAGGGAGTTGTATAAAAGTTCGCGGAGAGCTTCACGAGCCGCATCTTCGAGGAGCTCTTCCTGGGCCAGCCGCGAGCGCGCAACAACGTCCAGCCGTGCGCCGGTGCTCAGGAGCTGTGCGATGAGGCCTGGCCGATTGCTAGGATCGGCGGCAACTAGCCGCTCGAGCAGGTCGTTGAGCAACTCAGAGTCGATTGCTGGCGGGGCGGCTGTCGCTTCGCCGTGGGTCGCATCGGCAATCGGCTCCGCGGGATTTTCTGACTCACTTCGTGCGCGCGACCAATTGACAAGTTTCGAGAAATCGTCGCCATCCAATGTTTCGGGCTGCCATGGATCCAGGGAACCGACCGGCGCGCTCCAGCGGCGCAGAACTTCGGTCGCGCATAGTTGCTGCACGAGCCGGCCCGTTTTCAAGGTTTGAACTAAGGCGCCGGTCGACTGTCGCGGGTGGGCCGCCAAACGCTCTATCGCCGCCGCGCGGACCATGGGAGAGGACTGCGAGAGCAGAGAAATCAGCTGGTCGACGGCGGCTTTGTCGGGCACGGCGGTGTCATACAGCACTTGGTGCAGGACAGGGTCGTCCGATGCGCGATTCTCCGCCAGCCATTGTTTGAGCTCTGGGAGCTCGACGTAGCCTTCGCGCGAGGCAACAAGCGCCTGGAAAGGCCCAAGCACGCGTAGCGCTGGCAGCGCGGACGCCTGAAGTCGGGTTGCGACTTCCGGCTCATCTTCGACGTCGACTTTGACAACAACCCATTCCTTCAGGATCGATTCAGCGGCGGGCGTCGCCAATTCGGCTTCGAGCTTGCGGCACCATACGCACCACTCGGCTCCCAGCACGGCGAGCATCGGCCGATTGTGAAGCTGCGCTTTGCGAACCGCGTCGGCGTAGGTCGTTTGAATCTCGACTTTCGTATCTTGCTTTTCGGCGGACGAGGGCGTTGGCGTTTGCGGGACGGCGTTGACTGGCACCGGCACCGGTGGCGGCGTCGTGGCGACCTCGGGGACCGGCTGCACCGCCTCCGACGCCGACTCGCCGCCGAACAGGTCCACAACGATATCGAAGATCGATGTCGATTCGACGGTGACTTCGGCAGGTACCGATTCGCCGGTGGGCTCCTGCGCTAGTGCGGTAAGGCTCAGGGCGCAAATGGTCACGAGCCCGAACCCGCAGCTAACAATCGGTTGTAAGCGCTTCATAAAACAATGGCTCCATGATCCTCGTCAGCCGCCGGCTCCAATTGCCGCGGGCTTCTTTTCGCCGTGTTGGATTTTCGGCCAATATTCGTCGTAAACGAAGTTTGGACTGTTCTCATGATCGTGACATTCGATGCAGCGCTCGCGGGCAAGAAACGGCGCTTTGACTTTCGGATCGGCGACATGCCCCGACGATGGGCCGTGGCAGTTCTCGCAGCCGACGTGAACCAATTGAGGCGATTGGCTGACGCTGGTGAATCCGCCCTCGTGGCCATAACCGGTTGTGTGGCATTGCTGACAAAACGGATCGACATGCGCGCCCTTGGCGACAAGCACTTCCCATGCATGGCTGTGCTTCGACGCATGCCAGGCGCGGTCATCCTCGAGGTGGCATTTGGCGCATGCCTGCGAGCCGGCGATGCGGTATTCGGCGGTGTCGCGCGGGGTATGCGAAAACAGAGCCGCCTCGGCGACGGTAAAGTCGCGCTTGGCCAATGCCGCGTAATACTGCGTCAAGTTGAGCGTTTGCTGGAAATCCTCGGCCAGATCGCTCGTGACCTCCGCAGGGCCGATTTCGTCGGTCGCGAAGCGATCGCCGTCGCCCGGCGACAATTTGATGCGTGCTAGATATTTTCCTTTGTTCGTCGCGGAAAGAATCGTCACCGGCCCGATCGTCGCCGGCTTCATGGCTTGCCCGGTAGGGCCGCCCACAATGAAATCGACCTCGGGCAGTGATTCGGCGAGCGAGCGTAAGCCGGCTTCGTCGCAGTAGGCAAGAACGATGGTCAAGTCCGCTTGGGATTCGCCGAGCGCGTCCAGGATGGCGCTCACCGGCTCGCGGGCAATCCAGGCATCGCTCGTGACTAAAGCCGGATCAATGACGCCGGTGACGGCGATCTGCACGCCGTTTCGCTCGACGAGCATGTGATCCAGCGGCGGCTGGCCGTTGACCGGCTTCAAGTTTGCCGACAGCCAGGTCACTCCCGTTTTCTCGGCGAGCGACGCGAGCTGGTCGGGCGCGAGGGCCGCTTCCGCCGCACCGATGTTGTGAGCGGCCAGATTCATCGCCCGCAAGCCGCGCAGGATGGATTCCAGCTTGAGCTCATGGTATTCGCTGGTGCCGGCTGCCGAGCCGCCCGCATCCAGATACAGAACCTGCTCCGCGTCGCCGCATGCGGCAATGAGAGTCGCTCGCCGCGCGAGGCCGCCCGATTGATTCGAGGCGCAGCCGCAGGGCGTGATCCAACCGGCCGTGTCGCCGCTGACGACGATTGTGAAGGACTGACTTGTATTTGACCGGCTGCATCCAACACAAAACGGCAACAGAATGACCAACCATCGCAGGGCAGGCATCCGCAGTTGATCGATGAGAATCAGTTTCACGGGTCGCTAGTATCTCATCGACAAGCTTTATTGCAGCAGGCTGTAAATGAGAATGTTGACGTTGATTTGCTCGGCGTTGGTGATCTCATTGCCGCCGCAACAGCAGCAGCCCTGGGTGTTCGCGGTGTCGTTAAGGCCGTCCTGCGAATAGAGCACTCCGAGCCGCGTGCCGAAATGAATTCCTTCGAGCGGCTGCGGCTTGCCGTGCTTGGCTTGCAGCTCGTTGATGTCGTAGACCGTGTGGAACACCAGATGATCTTGCCCGAGCTTTTTCAGCTTGCGGTCGCTGAAGATTTTCGCCATTTCGCGGCGGAAGCTCTGGTTCCATTCGGTCGAGGAGCATCCGGCGGACGCGAGCAGGAATCCACCGCGCTCGACGAAGCGCCTCAAATTGTCCCGTTCTTCGGTCAAAAGATCGAACTTGCCTTCGCCCGTCATGATGAGCACCGGGAAGTTATAGATTTCTTCCGACGCCAGCTTCACTGAGTGCAGCCGCCGGCTGGTGCTGATTGACGAATCCTGCTCGGCGCGACGCAGGAAGTGGTCGGCGAAGCACTCGCTCGTTTTGGTGCCGGCGTAAATCAGGTTGGCGACCTGCACGACACTTTCCGACTCGCCCCCGAGCGTCTCGGGATCGGGGACAATGCCGAGATTCCGCGTGTCGGCCGCGTTGGAATTATCAGCGGCCGATGCGACACGCCCCGCGCCCACAATGAGTGCGGCACACGCTGTTATGAAAGGTATCCAGCGACGAAGCACGTCATTCCATTTGCGAAGGGCGATCATTGTTCATCTCCTAACTGCTCGGCCAACTGCCGAAAATACTCCGCGACTTGAGAACGATATTGCGGCGGGACGCCGGATGCGGCCTGTCCCGCGGCCTGGCCTTCGGCGCGCTGCTCGGCGGCGGCACTGCCAGCTTGTTGCGGCGACGCGCTGCTGTTGGTGGCGAAGCCGGGCGTCTGGCGGTCGCTGCGGCCGCGGCTGTTGCGCTGTTGCGGAATTGGGAGAGATCCATAAAGGCCGACATTGTTCGGGCCGGGCGAGCGCATTGCAAAGCCGCCGGCGCCGAAACCAAAGCCCATTCCTTGCCCGCTGCCCTGGCTCATTCCCGGTTTCATCCCCATCATGGCCAGCATCTGCTCGATCGAGTTGCCGAGGCTCGGGGCGCCAGCCGACGGATTGAACGCCAGCTCGCACGCTTTGCAGGCGCCCTGGCCCATGCCTTGGCACTTGCTCAAGAAACTCTCCAGGATGTCGGCGGCGGTCTTGGCCTGGTCGGCCGCGCCGGGAAAATCGCTGCTCAAGAGGTTTTGCTGCGCGGCCGACATGCTTGGGGCCGCCTGGCTTGCGCGGACTTCCTCGGCAAATTCTTTTGCCGTGGTTTTGAGCTTGCTGAAATCTGGATCGTCGGGCAGGGCGTCGGCATGCGCGGAAATGTCGTCGAGCAAGTTGGCGAGCGACTCGCGGCGCTGCTGCTGCTCGGCTTCCAACTCAGCGATTCGCCGCTGCGTTTTTGGATCCTTTGGATCGGCGCTTGCGCGCAATGAGTCCAGGCGCTGAGCCAGGTCGCGCTGCTGGGCTGCCAGCTCGGCGAACCGCTGCTGGTCGACGATGAGCGGCAGCGCCAACTGCAGTTTCTCAAGCGGACCGATTGCTTGCTCTTCAAGTTGCTTACGCTGGCCGGCGATTTTTTCAGCCAGTTTTTTCAACTGCTCATTTTCCTCATCGGTCAACGGGCGATTGCCGCCTTGCGACTGTGCCATTTGCCTGAGCTCGTCGGCCGCCTCACTCGTCTGGCCGGCCATTTCAGCCAATCTCTTGGCCAATTCCTCGTCGACGTCAATCGGCATCGGCTCGCGCGCGAGCTTTTCCATGTTCTTGGCTGCTTCGGCCGCCGACTGCTGCGCGGCCTGGATTTTCGTTTGCAGCTCGGCCGCCGCTTCGGCCGAATCGGGCTTTGCCGCGGCAGCCTCGGCCGCCTTCTGCAGCTCGCGAATTGCTTCTGCGAGATTTTCGAGGAAGCGCTCCGAAGCCTGATACTTGGCCTGAATGCTTTGCGCGCCCTCCTCGCGCAGCATCAACTCTTGCATTTCTTGAGTGGAAATAATGCGCACGATCGTGACCGGAGATTCGGCGCCCTTGGCGCCGGCCGGATCGTTGTCCTCGGTGCGCGCAAAGAGCTGAATCTCATCGCCAGGCGCGAGGCCGTAGCGGTCGAGCGGTAGCTCGATTTCCTCGTTCAGCGCCGCTGAGTCGTCGACTTCGCAGGCCATCGGCGTCGCCGACGAGCCGTTGAGCGAACGAAATAGCTGCAGGCTTGTAATCCCAAAATCGTCTTCGGCCGCAATCACAATGGGCAAACGAATGTCCGGCGTCGCCAGCGACAACGGTTTTGGCTCGAGAATGCGCACGACCGGTCGCTGATCGACCGCAATCGCGATGGTGCCAGTAACGCGTTCCACTGACTCCAACCCGTCGACGTCGAATACCGACAATTCGAACCGGCCGGGTTTCTCGAGCCGAAACGAGCCGCGAACCATGGCGGCATCTTCCGACGAGGCGGCTTCATCCAACTCCGCTTTTGCGACCGGCTGCAGCGTTACTTCACTACCGGTGCCGCCCTGCGGGACGAGCATCAAGCGGCCTTTTCCCAGCGGCCGATTGCTGGTCACGGTGAATTCGACATCCGTGCCGGCAAGGCCGACGATTCCATCCTTCGGAATGGCGCCTTCGAAGGCGGGGCGTTTCGTGTATTCGGGCGGCGTGATGCGGACTTTGGTCGACAGGATCTCGGGCGTCATCTGCACTTCCAGGCGCCCCATGCGCGACCGGGCCCGGCCGCTGCGCGCGTACACGTCCATCGGCGTGGTGAGCCGCATCAAGATCGCCTGAAAGCGCTCGGCGCGCTGCTGCAGCATGGGCACGATGTGCGACTTGCCGTCGGGCGTGATGGTGACCAGCTCGATGTAATCCACGCGGCCGGTGGTGACGTTGGCCTTGATCGTCACATCATCACCATAGAGCACGGTGGCTTCGGCCGGGTCAAGCTCGATAATGACGCCCGTGTAGGGCGGCACATCGCGCGACGGAAAAACGAATCGCTGCCACTGGGTCCAGGCAAGGCCTGGCATGATGATTGTGAGCAGCACGGTTAGTCCGATGCCGGCGAACAGCATCCAGGCGGCTTTCTTTACTGCGTCGGCGGGCAGCACGGATTCCGGCTCGATGCTCGCGAGCCGCCGGCCCGCGCGGGCGGAAGCGATCTGGGCCAGTCCCTTGGTGAGTGTCGACGCTTTTGCGGGCGGGCGCTGTTCGAGCTGCCAGCCGGCCAGCATCTCGCCGCCTGTTTTGGCTTGAGTGTCGATCCAAAACGCAACTTGCCCAGTCGACAGGCGGCGGTTTTTCCACCACCAGGTTGCGACGATGGCGACGAGCCCGACAACCAGGCTTAAGCGTGTAATCACCCAGCGGCCCGCCGTCGGAATGGCCCACACAAGATCGAGCCACATGAACGCCAGCAGCGCAGCGAGCAACAGCAAGGCGCCTAGCAGAATCGTTCTGCCGGCAATGAGCGCGCTGGCGCGCCGGTGGAAGGGAGCAAGGCCGCGAGTCACTTCTTCCGAAGGAATAGTTGAAAGCGTTGCACTTGCCACGTTTGTAGGGCCTTGCTTTTTATGTGTGCCTGTTTGTTACACTAATCCACTTCGTCGCCGCACAATCCATGTCGTCATCCAGGCCACGAGTACGGCGATCAATACCAGCGGCCGATCCCACAGCGCCCGTCGCGTGACCGTTTCCTGGCGGCCGTCGGCGAGCCGCTCCTGAAACCGATCGCAAAGGTCACCAACGTCTTCTGGCGCCAGCGCCTGGCCGCCGCTGATGTCGGCGATTCGCCGCATGAGGTCTGGCCGGGCATCAAGCTCCAAGCGCTCGAACCACGGGTCGCGCACCTCCAGCGCCGTCTCGGCCAACACTTCGTCGCTTTCGCCGCGCACCACCGAGGCCGTGTAATAACCGACCCCTAGCGTACCAAAATCGGCTCGAAAAAGCCCTAGATCGCCGCCGGACGCGGCGGGCGCAACGCGCCGAGGCAGCGGCAGCCCCGGCCCTTCGACGAGAACACCCAAGTCCAATTCGCCGTTGGCTTTTTGAAACTCCTCCGGCGAACTGATGAGAACCGTCGCCGTTGCTCGATCGCCAGTGAGGAAAGTCGCCCGGTCGCTGCGTATGCCGACCTTTTGGCCGGGCATCAAGTCTTGCTGCGACACAATCCACTGGATGAGCGACTGCCACAACGTAGGATAGATCTTGTCTTTGGCCGCATGTTGCGGCGGCAGGAATGCCCAGCGCCACATGCCGGCGCCTTCGACGACAATCGATTGGCCGCGGCCGTATGGTTGATACGTCACCACCGGGATTGCCGTGCCGGATTGATCCAGCACGCTCTGCACGAGGACTTGAGGAAGGCCGACGCGCGTTTTCGGAACCGCGCTCGTGGAAAGCGAGGGCAGGGCGGCAAGCGGGTCGCTGCCATCGGGCATGAGCGGATCGAACACGGCCGCATCGTAACCGTATTGGCTGACCTTGGTGCGAAACCGCGACTCGGCCGCCGCCGACCAGCGCACCGGCAGAATTTCGGCGAGTTTCGTCACGATCTCGTTGGCCGGCGCGCCGCGGGCGCACATCAGGCAGCCGCCGTCGCGGGAAATCCAATGCCGCAGGTTCTCGATGCTCTTGCCGGTAAGGAATGCATCGGCGTCGCGTCCGAGGATCACGAGGCGATATTTCGACAGCGTTTCCAGCGATTCAAGCGGCGAGACCGTTTCACGCTGAATTTCCCAGCCGACGGCGTCGGCTTTTAGCGGCTTGTCTTCCGAAGTCGGGGCAGCATTCGAACGGCTTTCTTCGGTCTCTTTTTCGGTTCCAGCTCGCGGGTATTTTCTCACGAGAAACCGCTGCTTGGCCAGCTGAACCATGCTGGTGAGATCGACGACCGGGTCAGAGCCCAGATTGCGGGCCAGGAATTTGCTGTCCCAATACGGCTTGCCCTCCAGCAGCAGGGCGCCGATCGGCTCCTGCAATTGTTGCACGAGGATCGTGGTCTGGTTATCGGCGTTCGTGGCCTCGCCTTCGATTTCAGCGGCAACAATGCGGTAGCGCTGCAGCGGCTCCTTCGGAGGCTGGCTTAATATAAACGTGATCTCCTGTGCCGGGTCGTCGGCGAGCCGAACCTGGCGCAACTGAACCACATTCTCACCAACCATCAATGCAACCTGTGTCGATCTGCCGGCCAAACCCGATTGGCCGATCCGCACGCGCAGCACGAGCGGATTGTCGGCGAACGAGATCATGCGCGGTGAGCGCGCGGCCAGCGACAGGTTTTTCGATTCGACGGTTGAACCAATCGTGACGGTGTATACCGGCACGTCGAGCGATTTGGCTTCGCGGGCAGCCGAGAGCAGGCCGTCAATTGAGCCGACATTGTGTGCCCCGTCGCTCACTAGGAGCACGGCGTGGCCGGCTGGCGAACCGCTGCGCATGCACTCGCGCAATACGTTCGTGAGATCGCTGCGATGGCCGCGCGGCCAGTCGCTGCTCTCCGAATTCTCGATTAGCTCATCGGTCAGTGGATGCAGCTCGTGGTCGAAAACCTGGTGGCGCAACTCGACTTTCCGCGCCGGCTTCAGGCGATCGGCGACTTCAACGGCCGATTGCCAGCGAGATTTTGATTCGCCGGGCACGGCGTCGGCCGTCTGCATGCTCATCGTGCCGTCCACCAGCACGCTGATCATCGGCTGGCCCGGCAGCGGCGGGACCGGCTCGATCCAAGTGGGATTGAGGGCAATCGACAGCGGCCCGACAACACATAGCCCCAGCAGCACCGTGATGGTTCCACGCCGCAGCGGCGAGAGGCTCCAGTCGCGCCGAGAGAAGTAGTACACGAGCGCGACGATCGTGACCGCGACCAGCGCCCACCACAAGCTCATCGGGATCTTTGGTTCAATTGTCCACACGGCTTAACGATTTCAAATTCAAGTGTCTCACGCAAAGGCGCAGAGCACCCGAAGAATACGCTTGACGTTGCAAAGTCTCTGCGTCCTCAGCGCCCCCGCGTGAGATTCTAAAGTCTTGTTTCTTGGTTCACTTACCAATTCACGAGTGGAACCACCTCAGCACGACGATCTCGCCGGCCAGGCCTAGCACGCAGGCGACGATCAACCAGGTCCACATCTGATCCTCCGGCTGATTGCTGTCAGCCTGATCGCGGAAACCAACTTCGCGCGAGCCGGCCAGGCGGCCTTGCAGCACCGACTGCTCGAGCGTTTTAAGATCGGCCTCGGTCGGCGGCGCGGTTGTCGCAACCATCGCCACGACGCGTTCGTCCTGCGCAAGTTGATACACGCCGGCGCCCGGCGGCTCGCCCCATGACCAAACGAGGCTGCCCTGCGTGGCTGACCATTCCCAGCGCCCGTATTCAGGCGCAGAAGGCGTGTGCTGGTCGGCGACGCTTACGGCAAGCGATGCGTCGGCCGCGATATCGGCTGGCAAAAGCCGAACCATTGGCTCGCCGCAAAAGGCCTCGCCGGGCTGCGAGCGGCCGGAGAGCAGCTCTTGCAGCAGCTCGCTTAGCACCGGCAAGAAGCTCGGCTGGATGCACCAATTGGATCGATCGAGGTCCGCATTCAGCACGGCGATCTGGCCGGCGTCGCATGCCGTGACATACATCAGAGCGGACAGGTCGCTCAGCGAGGCGAGAATCTGGTCCTGAAGGCCTTCCTTAGTTTTCCGCGTGGCGAGGCCGCCGCCGAAGCGGGAGGTCCGCATAATCGCGCTCGTCGAATCGCCAAAGACGCGGAACGGCGCGTCGCGCGAGCGAATCTGGCTGACAAACAGATCCTTGCGAATCGCGCCGTCGGTCCCCGGCACAAGTTCGACCGGAGGCTGAAAGCCGCTGCCCAACGACGACGTCATGCTGCGCAAGTTGATGCCGTCGACCAGCTCGCTGGTCAAATACAACAAAGCGCCGCCGCGCCGTACCCGTAGGGCGATATGCTCCAGCGCCGCGGCGTCGAGCGAGCCAGGATGGTTCAGCACAAACAGGTCGGCTTCGGGCCATTGAGCCGCATCTATGCGCTGCGGCTGAATTCGCTCTA
>DASXWB010001042.1:0-7648 GCA_036503915.1 Lacipirellulaceae bacterium
CCCTTGACCTCGGACGCGTGACGTGTGAGAAACGATTGCATGGCGTGACTCCTTTCGGCTGTGATGTGCACTGAAACACCATCACTCTACCTTAAGGCGTCACGCCTTTTCCATTTGGTTGCGGCTGTAGGCCGCGCTGGGCTCTCCGTGTCTCCGTGGTTAATCTGAATCCGAATGGCCACCGACTTCTTTGAGCGTCAATCCTCCGCGCGGCGAAACACGAAGTGGCTCGTCGCGATGTTCGTGCTGGCGGTGATCAGCATCGTCGGCTCGACGTTTGCCGCGACGGCCGCCGCACTCAGTGCTTCGAGCGGGGGCGCAGTTCCGCTCGAGCTGCCTCTCGTGGCCGCAGGCGGCGCCTTGCTACTCATCGCCGGTGGCAGCACGTATAAGGTTTTCCAACTTCGAGGTGGTGGCACGGTGCTGGCCGAGCGGCTCGGCGGCCGGCGGCTCTATCCCAATACGACCGATAACACCGAACGCCGTCTGCTCAATGTTGTCGAAGAAATGGCCCTGGCTTCCGGCGTGCCGGTGCCGCCGGTGTTCTTGCTGCAGGAGGAGCAGGGAATCAACGCCTTCGCGGCCGGTCATTCGCCCAGCGACGCGGTCATCGGGGTCACTCGCGGCTGTGCCCAGGAGCTATCGCGCGACGAGTTGCAAGGGGTCATCGCCCACGAGTTCAGCCACATCCTCAACGGCGACATGCGGCTCAACTTGCGGCTGATTGGCGTGCTGCACGGCATATTGCTGATGGGGCTGGTTGGTCGCGAGTTGCTGCGCCTAGCCGGCGGCGGCAGCCGCCGGTCGAAAAAAGGCAACGGTGGACTGTATCTGCTATTGATCGGGCTTGCATTCATGGTGCTTGGCTTCCTCGGTGTGTTTTTCGGGAATCTTATTAAGGCGGCCATCTCGCGCCAGCGTGAATTCCTTGCCGATGCTTCCGCCGTGCAGTTCACGCGCAATCCCGAAGGCATCGCAGGTGCTTTGAAGCGCATTGGAGCTGCGGCGTTCGGCTCGAAGCTTGTCAGCCCAACCGCGGCAGAAGCCAGCCACATGTACTTCGCGTCCGGCTTGAGCAGCCTGTTCGCCACGCATCCGCCGCTGGAGGAACGCATTCGACGGCTCGATCCGCAGTGGAACGGAGAGTTTCCGCCCGCGGTGGCCGCTGAGGCCGCGGAGTCCGCCGCGTGGCCAATAGGCGGCACCAGCGGGTTTGTCGAAGTATCGCCGCGCGATAAAACCACGACCTTCACCAAGCCCGCGCTCAGCGATGTTCAGCACGCGGCCGAACAAGTTGCCAGCCCAACAGAAACGCACCGCAAGTATGTCCACGGGCTGTTGGCAGCATTGCCGCGCCCGGTGACCGAGGCAGCGCATGATCCGTACGGCGCCCGCGCAATCATCTTTGCCACCCTTCTAGATCGCGATGCCGATGTTCGCGCCGCGCAGCTCAAGGCGCTCGAAAAGGCGGCACAGCCCGACGTATTCGAGCTCACGCTGCGGTTGGTTCCATCGGTGAGCCAAGTCGATGTACGCTCCCGGCTGCCGCTGGTGGATATGACACTGCCGGCGCTGCGTGCCATGACCCGCGCGCAATATCAGGAATTTGCCATTTGCTTTAACGAGTTAGTGCAAGCCGATAAGCGGCTGGGTTTGTTCGAGTGGGCACTGCACGAAATCCTGATGCGCCATCTGCGACCACAATTCGAGCCGGTGCGGCCAAAGCCGATCATGTATTACGGCTTGCAGCGGCTGGCTGAGCAATGCTCCGTGCTGCTTTCGGCATTGGCCCGTGAATGTCAGCATGATGATCAGGTGGCGTTTCAAGCCGGAGCGAGGCACCTGCCCGAAGTCACGCTGCGCTACGTAGCGCTGGCGACGAGCGGTTTGAACGAGCTTCGCAACGCGCTCGAAGAATTGGCAGCAACTGCACCCAAGCTCCGTCACCGTTTAATCGACGCCTGCGCAGCCTGCATCAGCGCCGACGCGGCGGTCAGCGTCGGCGAGGCGGAATTGTTGCGGGCGATTTGCGATATGCTCGATTGCCCGCTGCCGCCGCTGCTGCCCGGGCAGGAAGTATTTGCTGCGCCAATCGCCGCGCGAAAACATAGTCGCGTGTAATGTTCCTCTGCTGCCGAGTTTTAAATCACAGCCGCGATGCTAGGGATCGCTGCCGTCGGCGGCGAACCGACCACGCTTGGAAGCGTGGTGCCCGATCGCGGCGATCGTACGTCTTGAAGAATTACATTCATGAGTCGCGACGAACCAGCTTTTGCGCCTTCCGCATCACTTGCCACGCTCGAAAAGCGGTCGGCGCTGCTTCGCAAGCTCCGCGGTTTCTTTTATGAGCGCAACTTTATTGATGTCGAGACGCCGTTGCTGTCATCCGAAATCGTCCCGGAGCAACATATCGAACCGTTAGTCACGGAGAACGGCCAGTTTCTTCAGGCGTCGCCCGAACTTCACATGAAGCGGCTCGTAGCCGCGGGTGCGCCAGCCATTTTTCAAGTCACGCGATCCTTCCGCGATGGCGAACGTGGCCAATTGCACAACCCCGAGTTCACAATCGTCGAATGGTATCGCGCCGGCGACGATATGCGGGCCGGCATCGACTTGCTCGATGAGCTGGTTCAGTCGTTGCTGCGCACGCCGCCGTGCCGGCGCATAACTTACGCGGAAGCGTTTCAGCGCACTCTCGTCCTGTGCCCGCACACGGCATCGCTTGCTGAATTGTCGAGCGCGGCAGACGCGGCCTCGGCTGGCCCGGGGCGAACACCAGCGAGCCACCAGCCAATGTCGCGAGACGAATGGCTGAACCTGCTCTTGGCGACGCGCGTCGAGCCAGATTTAGGTAAAGACCGTCCCGAAATCATCTACCATTATCCGGCCACACAGGCATCGCTGGCGAAGATTGTTCGCTCGGAATTCGGCTACGACGTGGCCGAGCGATTCGAACTGTATTATCGCGGCATCGAGCTGGCCAACGGCTTTCACGAGCTGACCGACGCCGCCGAGCAGCGCCGCCGCTTCGAAGCGGTCAATGCGGCCCGCGTCGCCGACGGCCGCCGAGCCCTGCCAATGCCCGAAAGCCTTCTTGCTGCATTGGAACATGGCCTGCCCGATTGCGCGGGCACCGCGCTTGGCTTTGATCGGCTCGTGATGCTGGCCTTGAACGCCCAATCAATTGAAGACGTGATGACTTTTTTCGCAGCACGCTGATGGCAACTAGGATCGCGCGGCGGCACACAAACATGAGCATTTACCCTGCGGGCGCATCGTCGAGTTGCTTAAGGATGCTCTCAAAGCGGTCAGCATACCGCGGATGAACGCCCGCGAGATACTGCCGCAATTGGGCGATACGGTCCCGGTTCTCGCGGGCGAGCTCCAAGACGTCGGCCTCATCGCGCAATCGACCAGCAGCCAGCTTCAGCTCAACAAGCACCGGAAGCGTCATGTACTTCAGCATGCCGCGTATTCCGCCCATTGATTCTGGATGAGGTATTGTCGTCGGAGCAGGGCTCGATGAGGTGCCCGGACGGCCCCCCTCCGGCAGCACGTCAACTTCGATTCCGGTTTCGCGGTGGCAAAGTTTCGGCCAGCGGCCCGCCGGCTGCGTGAGCAGCTCGAATCCGCTCACCGCTGCCGCTTGAAGGAATTCCTCGATGCGGGCAGCGGGCAGGGCGATGTCGATGTCCTGCGTAACGCGGCCAATGTAACCGTGCCGCCATACGGCCCAGCCATCCCCGACCACGGACTCGCAATCGCACGCGCGCAACACCTGATCGAGTGCGCGCACGACGCGCCCATATCGGCCAGGCAGGTCTTGGGGCTCTAGCATGCGGTCTCTCCCAGCCAGCAAGACGTCGGCCAACTGCAATTGTTCCGTCAGTGAAGCAACTGTGAGCTGCATGTTTATCTCGCCCAAGCAGGGGCATTGCCCAATGAATTATACATTGCGTCTTGGAAGCATACTATTTCAGCCGCGCACAGACTTTGTGCCGGAAGCAAGTAACGAGATGGTCGTTGACCATCCCCACCGCCTGCATGTGAGCGTACATGATCGTGCTGCCGACGAACTTGAAGCCGCGCTGCTTCAGGTCTTTGCTCAGCGCGTCGGACTCTTTGGACGTGGCTGGCGCATCTTTCATGCTTTGCAGGCGATTCTGGATTGGCCGGCCGTCCACAAATCGCCAGATGTACTGGTCGAAGCTGCCGAACTCATCGCGGACGGTTAGAAATGCGCGGGCATTGGCGATTGCTGCCGCGATTTTCAGCCGATTGCGGATGATGCCAGGGTCGGCTAGCAACTTTTCGATTCGTTTGTCGCTGAAGCGGGCCACTTTTTCCGGGTCAAAATCGGCGAACGCGCGGCGATACGCTTCGCGCTTGCGCAACACAACCAGCCAGCTCAATCCGGCCTGAGCGCTTTCCAGCGTGAGGAACTCGAACTGCTTGCGGTCGTCGTGCACCGGCACGCCCCACTCCGTGTCGTGGTAGGCGACCATCAACTCACCGCCGCGCGGGCCCCAGTCGCAACGTTGCTTGGCGTCATTCGGCATCGTAATTCATCACAGAGGACACGGAGTGCACTGAGCCGAATCAAACGAAGCAAGCTCAAGCCTGTTGCCGTTCATAAATCTTGAATGTACTTGGGTAATCGTTCTTCTCATTGGCAGGGCTATCAACTGATTCGATGAGCCGCCATTGACTCCATTCAACATCGGGGAAGTAAACATCGCCCGATACATTGGCCCGCACCGACGTGTAATACAACCGGTCTGCGCGCGGCAGAGCTTCCTTAAACAATGTCTCGCCGCCGATAACGAAGGCTTCGTCGTCGCCCAGTGCCGCGGCGCGCTTCAGCGCATCATCAAGGCTTGCCGCTACCTCGATGCCCTGAGCATCGACATGGTAACCCGGCTGCCGCGAGACCACGACCATTCGGCGGCCGGGAAGAGACCTGCCGATAGACTCCCACGTCCGCCGGCCCATGATGACGGTATGGCCCATCGTCAACTGCTTGAATCGCCGCAAGTCGGCTGACAGGTGCCACGGCAGATTCCCATCGCGACCGATAACACCGTTTTCCGCCACGGCCGCGATAATCGAAACACGCATAGGGTTAGGAAGCAACGAATTGCAAATTGCAAATTGCAAATTGCAAAATGAAAATTGGCAAATCGGCAATTCCAAATTTGCAATTTCGGGCACCGCCCGGAGGGTGGTCGTGCATTTTGCAATCTCCGCGTCAAATCATCTCACACTGCCACAGGCGCCGCGATGTGCGGATGCGGATTGTAATTCTCCAGCCGAAAATGCTCGTACTGGAAATCGAAAATGGACTGGACGCTCGGTTCGATCCAAAGCGTCGGCAGCGGCCGCGGCTCACGTTTCAACTGAAGCTGTGCTTGCTCAAGATGGTTATCGTAAAGATGAGCGTCGCCGAATGTGTGCACGAAATCGCCCGGCGCCAGCCCAGTCACTTGGGCAACCATTAACGTGAGAAGCGCATACGATGCGATATTGAACGGCACGCCAAGGAACACGTCGGCGCTGCGCTGATAGAGCTGGCAGGAAAGCCGCTTGCGGCCGCCCGCCGGCGACCCGGCACCCGGCTGATCCGTGTGCCGGGTGCCCGCCGCCACGTAAAACTGGAACAGCAGGTGGCAAGGCGGCAAGGCCATTAGCGGCACGTCGGCCACGTTCCACGCGCTGACGATCAGCCGGCGCGAATCGGGATTATTGCGAATTTGTTCGATAACCTCGCTGATCTGGTCAATTGCCGTGCCGTCGCGAGCCGGCCAGGAGCGCCACTGATAGCCGTACACCGGCCCCAGCTCGCCGTCGTTGCCGGCCCATTCGTTCCAGATGGTCACGCCGTGATCGTTCAAGTATCGAACATTCGTGTCGCCGCGCAGAAACCACAGCAGCTCATAAACGATCGACTTCAAATGCAGCTTCTTGGTGGTCACCAGCGGAAAGCCGTCCGCCAGGTTGAACCGCATTTGATGACCGAAAATGCTGCGCGTGCCGGTACCAGTGCGGTCGGCCTTGGGGACGCCCTCGTCGATGATCCGGCGCATCAGGTCGAGGTATTGTTGCATAGCGCCTAATTCTAGCGGGCACGTGCACAACCGAAGAGAGGGGAGACAAGGAGAACCAGGTTTGCAGCTTTAATCTCCATCTCCCCCTATCCTTTTGCCCAGCCTTTGCGGTTCGCCGCGGTGCCAGGTGTCCAAAATTACCTGGCGTGAGTATTGCGCATCTGTAGCAATTTCTCGCGTGAATCGGTCAGATGTCCAAAATTCCCCCCACACATACTTTTGGACATCTGAGGCGATTTGGGATTGTGCAATCTTTCCAGTTCGCCGCGGTGACAAGTGCGCAAAACTCTTGGGTGTGGGTTGTGCGCATCTGTCGCGATTTGGAGACAGGTTGCAATTGCGCCCGTCGGCGCGCAGCAGTGGCGCAGGCCGCTGGATCCGTTGACGGCTCACGGTTCGGCAAGCTCACCGCAGGCAGCTGACAGCCTCGCACAGCGTGACGTATACATTAGCACAGTTGGTGGCCGAAAACAAGAACCAAGTTGTTTTAAAGTAACGCGAGAAAAAAGCGCGTGCGCGCTCGCGCAGGAAAAATGATTGAAATCAGACCACGGAATGTGGTAGAGTCCACGCGGGGCGTGCTGCGCCGAGGAAGTTTTTCAGGAGCAGCCGCCGTCTAGAAAAGAGCTGTCGCGGCTGTCAACTGGCTTATGCAGAATTCTCCTCAATAAGCCGGGCTTATGCCGAAATATTCCAACGAATAACAAGTTGGCTGAAAGGACACCATGCCTCGTTGTGATTGTGGCTTTGACTTTGTGAAGGCGCGCATCAAAGGACGACGTTTGCAGTCCTACGCCTTGATACCGCAGGAGAGCTACAGAGCAGCGATTCGAAGGGAGCACGCGATCGTCGTTGAGAAGAATGCCGAGAAGAAGCACCGCATGATCGCGAAAGCTTCACGCTTCGTTGGCAGTCTCACGCGATGTCCGCGTTGTGGAGGTTGGCTCTTGGATGAGCCCAAGCCGAGGGGGCGGACGGGATTTGTGGTGCTTCATAAAACCAAATCCGCAGCCAACAAGCGGATGCAGTGAACCCGGCGATGACGTCTCAGTTCCATATTGTCCATCGTCGGCGCCGGGTCACTGATCCTTGTCGTTAGGCGGCTAAACGTGGTTCCGGACCTCGATCATCTCGAAGCCCATTGCGCGGTACTTGAGCGAATTGCTAATAACTATCCTGATGGCTCTGCTGAGCGTGCCGCCGTCTTCGCCGCCGCTCAGGCCTTGCACTTCGCTCGGCACGTCGACAATCAGATAAAGTTCCGCACGTGGGTCGATTCCTGGACGAAGCCTCCAACTGCATTGGAGGTGCTCCATGCAAAACTTGCAGGCATCGACGACCTTCCGCATGAACTAATGGACGATTCAATGCGCCAAATCGAACAGGTTTTGGAGCAACTACGGCATAAACGCGCCTAACACCTTATTTGGACGTGAATGTCACGTCAGCGCATTGCGAACGCGTTTAATTTTTTGCGTCGAATGGAGCGCCAACGGTATGCTGTTGCGGCACACGGAGTGTGCCTACTACGTGGGCCTACTTCT
>DASXWB010001043.1:0-3757 GCA_036503915.1 Lacipirellulaceae bacterium
AGAATGGGGCGATGATTGGTGGAATATAGAGAAATACTATCAGCCGTCAGACTGCCCTGAATTGCTCACAGAGATTGAATCGAAAGAGAGTGAACTAGATGAAATGCTTGCTGGCTTTTTCAAACTCTCGCCAGCGTTGCAACAGCGTGCCAATGAACGTGCGGAAGCCTTGCAGGCTGAGATTGACTCTCTCAAGGAACAAGTGGAAGACTTGACCGCCCCTTGGCTTGAAGTCTCGCATGAAGCCCACAAGCGTTCTCAGGCGATGCAATACGCTGCTTCTCTGAGTGAACAAACCGGGCCGAAACGGGCTGAAGCCCTTCGGTCGGTTATCGACCGGATTGTCTGCCATTTCCGCTACACGAAGGGCAACCGATCCATGATCGACGCTGTGGAAGTCGTTCCCGTATCAGGGGATACGCTCTGCTTTACGGAAGAAGTCTCGCAGGGGCCAGGTTGATAACCACGCGGTCCTGCGGGCGCACGAACCCGCTGTTCACCAGCGCACGCTCGATGCGGTGCGTGCTCTCCTTCACGGCCTGCTCCGGCAGGCCGACGAGCACCGTCTTGGGCAGCGCCCCGGGCGACACATCGACTTCGACCTCGACCGGCAAGGCGTCGATGCCCAAAAGCGAAAAGGTGTGCAGCTTGGCGAGCATGGATCGGGCCTGCTTCAACAGTTTGCCGAACACGTCGATTATCTGTTCGAATAAAACATGAAACAAGCCAGTGCAAATCGTTTCCCCCGGCTCTGCTGTAGCCGAGAAAGAGAAACTCAAGGTAGAATCGCGCGAAGTCATTCGCCCGGTATAGCGGAAAGACGTCGAATCATACCGTCGGAGATATGGAGATGGGCAAAGCAAACCTTGAAAAACGGATGGCTGAGCTTGAGCAGGAACTCGCCGCGCTTCGCAAGAAGGTCGAGGCTCTAACTGGCACAAAACCGTGGTGGGAACGCATTGCCGGCACGTTTGAACACGATCCAGTTTATGAGCGAGCCATGCAACTTGGCCGAAAATATCGGCGCGACCAACGACCGAACGGCACTCAGAAGCGAAAACGATGATGCCAACCCTGGTGCTGGACACGGATCACATGAGCCTGCTCGAGTGGGGGAGCGATGAAGCCGCCAGACTTCGCGAGCGCCTCGCCGATTGCAATGAAGGCGACGTAGCCACGACGATTATCAGTTACGAGGAACAGGTGCGTGGTTGGATGGCATACATTGCCGGCGCACGATCGTTGGCGAAGCAAGTACAAGCTTATCGACGACTAAGAAGCCATTTGGACAATTACCGGCAGATTCCCGTGCTGGATTTCGACGACGCTGCCGCGCGCATTTACGAAGAGCTTCGCCAATCCCGTCTTCGCATCGGAACAATGGATTTAAAGATTGCCGCGATTGTGATATCGCTCGATGCGACGCTGCTTTCGCGTAACCGAATAGATTTCTCGAAAGTTCCCGGTTTGAAGATTGAAGACTGGACAATTTAGGAGATCTTGAAGAAATTAACCCGCATATTCCGCAATGGTCGTGTAACGTGGCAAGAAGTCGCGCGCGACGTTGAACTGCGCAAAAGAATTGTATTCGAGTACCCGCCGAAAACTGTGTCCTTGTCGTTTGACGATTATCGATTGCTTCATGCCGCGAAAATCTGCGGTGGAACCGGAAAGTATTGCAAGTGCGCCTCTGTCTTGCGGCATGCATTGGAAACTTCCGGTGCTTGGAGTGACACGCTTGACTTCGCTATTTGTAATAAAGGCTACGAGGATTCGGAGGTGGCGCGGCTGTACGATGGTATACGTTCGTTAATCGCTCGGGGCCTGCTGGAAGGCCGCGGCGATCTATCGCTGCCAGCGGGTCCCCGGTACACGGAATGCCGTATTACCCCAGCAGGCGATGAACTATTGCAGGCCCAACTTTGAACGGTCAATCTAATCGGGTTCCATTGAGCTCGCATCGCGTCGTCCTTTCATTCAGGGCACTAACCGAGCAGGCCCGTGAAGGTGCAATCCGGCTATTTGTGAGTCGAATGGCACATGGCTTGCAGCAACGCGCGCAGGATCCTGACATATGGAGAGTCACGAACATGGTAAACGCACTCGATTTTCGGAAGGCCGATTACCCGATTGATCCGCTGTTCCTGCGGCGCTGGTCGCCGCGGGCAATGAGCGGCGAGCCTCTCTCGGGCGACCAGATGCGCACGCTTTTCGAGGCGGCCCGCTGGGCGCCCTCGACCTACAACGAGCAGGAATGGCGCTTTCTCTACGCGCGGCGCGAGACGCCGCAGTGGCCCGTGTTCTTCGACCTCTTGGTGGAAGGCAACCGCGAGTGGTGCTCTCAGGCGGCGCTCTTGGTGGTGATCCTGGCCCACAAGGTTTTTTCGCGGAACGGCAAGCCGAACCCGGTGCACCTCTTCGACAGCGGCTGCGCGTTCGAGAACCTTGCGCTGCAAGGCGCGGCGATGGGCCTCGTGGTGCACGGGATGCAGGGGTTCGACTTCGACAAGGCGCGCACGGCGCTCGGCGTGCCCGACGATTATGCGGTGGCCGCAATGTTCGCCGCCGGCCGGCCCGCCGATGTGTCGGTGCTTCCCGAGAAACTTCGCGAGCGCGAAAAGCCGTCCGACCGCAAACCGGTCGACCAGATCATTTGCGAAGGCGCGTTCGCGTTCGGCGAATCCACCTAGGCCGAGGAGCGTCGCATTGCGCGCTTAGTCGAGCGGATAACGCGGCGGAGTGATGACACCTTCATCGCTGGCCAACGCACATAAGTCGGGATCCGCAAGCAGTTCGCTAATCGTCAGAGTGCGTCCATCGATCGCGATGGCATCGCGGACCAGCCGGATTCCGTGACTGTAATCGACGTACCGGTCGGAATGAATCGTCGTGAGCGGCTGAATCGGACGCCCGTCGAGTTGGCGCCAGCCATAGATGGCCAACCGGTTGGGCCGTTCGAAGATGCGCGGCGTCAGCACGACGTCTTTCTTAATGCCGGTGGTTAGCAATCCGAGCGGTTTGGCGGCCCGCTGTCGCTCGATGATCTCATGATGCTCGAGAAATGTGGCGACCGCCTCGCGCTCGCGAGTAAGTGGCCGCGGCCCGAGATGCAGCTCCGCATGGGCGTCGATGGCGTCGACGATCTTCCGCGTCGGCAGTACATAGCCGAAATGGTTGGCGATCCGCTGCGCCGTCTGCGGCGTCATCGGCATGCGCACAAAGTCCTCATCGCTGCCGATGGCAAGATAATCGGGCATCACCTCAATCGTCGTCGCAACTTCGCGCTCCTGGTGGTCAACTTTGATCGTGCCACGGATTGGAACGGATTTGAATTGTCGCAGAAACTGCGGGAAATTGCCGGACGTGATTTCTCGCAAGATGGCGGCCTCGCGCTCTTCAAGACTTGCATCTCTAATTCGTTGAATGAAGTCCGGCCCTCCCATTGCCGAGGCCAATCGCGGCGGCAATTTAGATTCGCGCGATTGCGTCGAATTCGGCACTTCAGCGCGGCTGACGACTTCTTGAGCTCCGTCTTGCGCTGTCGTCCGTTCGGCTGCGGGCGACGTCAAATGAATCGTTGCGGCGAGCAACCAAGCCAATCGCGACATTCGACCCACCCGTGAACGATTCGGAAAAGTAGTGCAGGTCTTCAGCATAACTCGATTAATTGCCATTAGCCGCAGCAAGGCCACATTTCGGCGCGAGTGGTTGACACGCAACCAAGCCGGCTGAGCGCGATCGGTTTACAAATAGAGCT
>DASXWB010001044.1:0-3005 GCA_036503915.1 Lacipirellulaceae bacterium
TGATTGGCCTGCTGCGAAATCTTCCGGCGGGCGTTACCGAGCTCGCCTGCCATCCCGGCGATGGAACCAGATCAGATTCAACGTATTGTCGAGAGCGGGCTTTGGAGGTAGAGGTTTTGTGTGATCCGCGCGTCAAGCAGACATTGCTCGACGAGAATATTCGACTTTGCACGTTTTATGACTTCGCCAAGACAATGGCCGTCTCCCAACCGCTGCAGACATAACAACGATTTGCCCCAGGTCGCTGCTTGCACCCGCACGCGCGTCCAGCTCGCTTGTTGAATCACTCGCGCAGATGTTTAACGTGAGTGCCCGCGACGAACTTTGATAATGGAGTCCAGCTATGCATCAGTCGCGACGACCCGCAATGACACTTATCGAGCTGCTCGTTGTCATTGCAATTATTGGAATTCTTGTGGCGCTGCTGTTGCCGGCCATTCAAGCTGCGCGCGAAGCGGCAAGGCGAACCAGCTGCCAGAACAATTTGAAGCAAATCGGGCTGGCCGTCTTAAACTTCGAGCAAGCCAAAAAGCGGCTGCCTCCCGGGGGAGTCTGGGAGGAGGATATTCGCGCCGGCGGCTCAATCTACGTGCACTTGCTGCCCATGCTGGAACAGCAAGCGCTGTATGATGCCTTCGACCTGACCAAGCCGAATGTCGATCACACGACCGTGCGCGGCACAAGCCAGAGAGTTGACAATACGGTGATCGACATACTGATCTGTCCGAGCGACGAGCGCGACACCCGTTACGGCGACCAAGGCCGCGTGGCTCACAATTACGCCGCTTCTCGGGGCCCTACCGAACTCTGGCTGAATACCGATTGCTTGTGCGACTATGAATGGGCCAGCTTGGCCCGCGCTCCCATCGACGACCCCGAGAATTTTGCGGGGCCGTTTACCCGCGTCGGCACCCAGGAACGGCTCCAATTAATCACCGATGGATTGTCGAAAACGATTTTTTTCGGTGAAGTTCGGCCGCTATGCTCGGAGCATTCTCGCAACGGTTGGGTCTTTTCAAACAATGGCAACGGTTATTGCTCGACTCTAATTCCAATCAATTACGATACCTGCGACGACAACGCCCCAGATCCCTGTCGCAAATCCTTCAACTGGAACACGGAAGTCGGATTCAAGTCGATGCATTCCGGCGGCGCATACTTCTTGTTCGGCGACGGCAGCGTGCATTTCATCGAGGACGCGATTGATCATGACCTGTATCAGCTTCTGGGCGCCAAGAACGACGGCGAGGCCACGGAGTGGCCATGAGTTTACTCGCCGAGCGCATCATAAGCTCAATGCCGATTGGGCTTCGGCGTCTTGTCACTTCCAAGCTTAAATCGTTGGAACGCTCGCCAGCCCGACACGCACACGGCCGTGCGCGGCGGTGCGCCGAGCGGCAACTAGCATCGCCGCTAGGAGCGCTCCAATCAGCAGGATCCATGTGCCGGGCTCGGGAACCGGCCGAAGCTGCGTGGCATAAACGTGGTGGCCCAGGGCGCTGCCACCCGCGAACCCGTCTTCGTTGTCAAATCTCCAATGAATGCCGCCATACAGCCGGCTGTTTGACGCTTCCTCGGAGGCCTGCGAGATGCTTGTAAACGTCCGGTCCGGGACACTGAAGCCCTCGGTCGAGGCTGTAAAGGCGATGTCGTCCGTGCGGAAAAAGTCGGCCAGCAGGGCGCCAGATGCACCGCTAAGCGTACCGTGGTTGGCCGCGTAGCTGGGGTGGTTCGGCGTGATAATGAACGAGCTCCAATTCGGATCCGCTTCTGTGTCCGGATTTCCATCGGTCGCGGCCTCACGGATCGCCGTCACCGGCCGCCAGTGATTGTAGTGGTACTTGCTGTCAAAGCCTGAAATTATGGCGTCGGCCTGAGTCATCCCCAAGAGCGCAAACAACCGCGTGTTCTCCTCAAGTGTGTTACCTTGGGATTCAGCAATCGTCTGAGCAATCCGGTTCCAGTGCCCAAGCGGAGTGTAGGTGCCCGCTTGGCCTGCCCAGAACTGCGCGATGTCGGATTGATCTTGCGAGCGCGTGGCGCTGGTCGCAGAGCCGATCTCTTTCACCTCGTTGAACGCGGCCGTGTATTCGGCGCTGTCCAAAGCGGGTGGACCGTCTGGATTCCGGAAATCGGAGGGGCTGGTCATGGCCCACGGGGTCACGTTGGCCCAGTGCGGGGCGGCTGCCGGGGCGTTCGCTGGTGGAGTCGGCCTCCACTGGCCGGGTAGCGTTCCTGGGGTGTATGGCACCACGGCGCTGGCGCCATCGTTTGCTCGTAGGGCCAGGATTGCGGCGCCAACCGTGTTTCCCAATTCAATTCCCGCCGTCTTTCCGGGTCCGTCGGGCACATTGGATAAGCTGGTAGCCAGCGCCGCATCGTACGTCGCCTGGCCCACCGGAGCCAAGCCGCTGAGTACGCGGTGAGCAGCCTGAGCGGCGGCGGCTTCGCGGCTCGCCCCTGGATCGGCGGTCATGTCCACGTGATAAGGACGATGCGTTCGAGCGATCGAATTGACGGAGTCGTACATGGCCGTGTTCATGGCTGCCGAGATCCGCGTCCCCTGCAGAGGACTGATGGAGTTCGTACGGATCGTGCCGAGCATGACGTTGTTCCAATCGATGATCTCGTCGGCCGGCAAACGAGTTGGTCCGAAGAGACATGCGAGGGCTACGGCGGCACAGGCTAGTCTGGTTTTCATGGAGATCTTTCCTTTCGAAAGCAAGAACATTGGAGCATAGCGAGGCGGCTTGACACAGTGTCGCCGCCGAGAGCGGAAGATCAGTCGAAGGCCACTAGCGCTAGAGCGATTTGCCAGTCGCTACTCTTAAATCGTCGAAACGGTCGCTAGCCCGACACGCAAGAGGGCCGGGCTCGGCGGCGTTTCGGAGCAGCGACCACGATCGCGGCCATGAGCGACGTAAGCGCGAAGCCGGTCGTCGGTTCAGGCACTGGGACAAACGTGAACTGAAAGACCGAAGCCGCGTCCCGAATGCCTTGCGTTC
>DASXWB010001045.1:0-11217 GCA_036503915.1 Lacipirellulaceae bacterium
GCAAGCGTTTTGCGATTTGGAAAATGCCAGATCCGCGCGCGTTTTGGAAAAGTCCGGTCTGAAGCTCGAGGGCATCCTGCGCCGTTACATGGTGATGCCGAATCTCGGCGACGTGCCGCGCGACATGTATTGTTATGCAAAAGTGCGCGAGGAATAAGCCACGGGGCACATGCTTGGTTACTTCGGCCGCCGCGGCACAATCGAGACTTCACCCCGCCCTGCCGCGTGGCTCTCGCCGCCCTCACTCTCAGGCGCCTCATCGAAATGGACAAGCTCGCGAATCCTTCCGGTGATCGGGTTGGCGCGGAATCGTCCGTCTGCGGGGTGAATCCGCATGGGAAGGCCGTTCGTCGGCACGAGCATTGTCGACTCGACATGCACGCCGATATCCGATCCCGGCACCAGCGAAAGCCGATACCGCGAGAGAATCTTCTGGAGGGCAACCCGGATGATCGCCGTCGCCAGCGGCCCGCCGATGCACAGCCGCGGACCCGCGCCGAACGGGTGGTACGCATACGGGCTCGGCCGCAGCGTCAGCCATCGGTCCGGCAAGAATTTTTGGGGCTCGCTGTAAATCTCCGGAAGATGATGCGTCACTAAGGGCGTAAACACGATTCCCGTCCCGCGCGGCAAAAAGAGCGGCCCAAGCTGCACCGCGACGGTGTTGATCCGCTGCGAGTAGGCGGAGGCCGGCAGTATCCGCATGCTTTCCTTGATCACGCGGTCCAGCAGCGACAGCTCCTCGCCCTTGGGCAACGAGCCCAAGGCCTTCGTATCACGACCAAATGGGCAGCGAGCCGGGCCGTCCCCGGCCCCGGCGGTTTCGATGCTTAACTCAACCCACAACTGCGCCATTATACTGGGGTGCTGCGCCAAGAGCATCAGCGTCCATGTCAACGAATGCGCCGTCGTCATGTGTGCGGCACCAAACAAGACAGCCGTTTGCCCAACGAGCTCCTCGTCGCTCAGTCCGCCCTCCTCGTCGTGCATCTGCACGAGCAGCGAAAGCACGTCGCCGACCGGCTTGTCGCTCTCGCGCCGGCGGCGGATCATTCCCAGAATCTCCGCTTCCAATTCCTCGGCAAATGCCAAGAGGTCTTCGTAGTGGTGGAAGAAGCGGTCGTTGGGCACAAGTGCCCCCGCGCCAACCTCCTGATTCAGCGCCACCCAGCGCGCGATCATGTCGCCCAAACGGTACGCCAGTTCGGAATCGTTCAAGCCGAATAGCAGTGTGCTAGTAACCCGCAACATGTACTGCCGCATCTCTTCGGCGATGTCGCGCACTTCGCCCGACCTCCATGAGGCAAGGAGCTCGTCGGTAAGCCGAGCGATCGTGTCGGCATAGCTGGAGATCGCGCGCAGACTAAACGGTTCCTTCACGATCCGGCGGTTACGGCGATGCTGATCGCCGTTCATTGCCAATAGTCCGCAGGTCAGCCGTCGCTGCGCCGAGCGCTTCGGCCCCCGCACGGTAAAGAACCGCGCATGAAACCGCTCAGTGTCCGAAAGAACCTCTTGATTGAACTCCGGGCTGAACAGAAACACGACGCGCTGGCCGCCATCTTCCACCGCCGCGATCGGACCATGGCGTTCGTGCAGCCAGCGAATGCCGTGGAATAGATCGCGCGAAAAATCGGCAAGATCAAGCTGAGAGACAGGTTCCGTCGACGCTGCGAGCGCAGCCGGCGCGCTGGCAAGCTCCGACTCGGGTACCATGGCGGGGGACATGGCAGTCTCAAAGGGCAAGGAATGGACAGTCGTGCATCGCGGGTCTGCCCGTTGTTAGCTCCGACTCCAAGGCCCAGAGAGCAAAGCTAGCGGATTGTGCCGTGCCGGTAAAGGCACCGCAGACTACTTAGTCTTTGCATCTTATCCGACTCACACCAAAAGGACAAGGTTATCCCGATGAACCACTTCATCATACGGGCGATGGCCAAGAATCTCGAGAATTCGTTCTTTCGTCTGGCCGGCGATACGCCGCAGCTCTTCGGCTCCGTAATTTGTGAGCCCGCGGGCAACCTCCGTTCCGTCCTCCCGGCAAAGTGCAACGACGTCGCCCTTTTGAAAATGACCGTCGACGCGGCGAATTCCAATCGCCAGTAAGCTGCGCCCTTGGCCGGCGATCGCGTGCTCGGCACCGGCATCTAAAGCCAGCCGTCCGCATGGCTGGGCGGTAAGGCCGATCCACCGCTTCCGCGAGGTAACGGCCGGTCCTTGCGCTAAGATGAGCGTGCCGACCTCCGCACCGGCCAATATATCGAGCAGCACGTTCGGCCGCCGACCATTTGCGATCACGACGCTCTCTCCGGCCGACACCGCCAAGCGAGCTGCTTCGAGCTTGCTTGCCATGCCTCCGCGGCTCAAATGATTCGGCCCGGCTCCGATCGCCGGCTGCCGCTGAAAATCGCGGATCGCATCATCCAAATGGCTTACCGTCGGAATGATTCGGGCCTGTGGATCGCTCGGGTGCCGATCGAAAAGCCCCTCCACGTCGGAAAGCAGAATTAACAAGGGAGCTCGCAACAGGTTGGTGACCATTGCGGCGAGCCTGTCGTTGTCGCCCACGTTGCGCTGCAGTTCGTCGACCCGCACGGTATCGTTTTCGTTGATGATTGGCAGCGCACCGTATTGGAACAATGCCAGCAGCGTGTTGCGTACGTTGAGATAGCGCATGCGGTCGTTAAGATCGTCGGCCGTAAGCAGGATCTGTGCGGCGTGGCGACCGTGCGATTCCAAGGCCCGGTTGTATGACTCGATCAGCCGGCTCTGCCCGACGGACGCGACGGCTTGAAGATGCGCAAGGTCGCCAGGCCGCTGCTTGAGTCCCAACCGTCCGATTCCGGCCCCCACCGCCCCGCTGCTCACCAACACCACTTGCCGCTTCTCGGCCATGAGCCGCACGATTTGTTCCGCGACGGTGGTCACTTGGTCGTGGTCGAGCGTGCCGTCGCCGTGGGTGAGCACTCGCGTGCCTACCTTCACGACAACGGTCTTCGACGTGGCGGCGATTTCCTGGCGAAGCAGATCGACCATGGCGATGAATGGTGCAAATTAAGATGAGATGAACTGCAGAATATTCGCAAATGGCCGCGAACCGGCACCACGCCGAAGGCATGATTCGTTCGCCGGCCGGCTGGTTGGCTGAAGCTTAAACCGGCTCGAGAATCCGAATCTCCACGCCTGTGATGATGTTTTTCACGCGCTCCCGATGGCTCAGCATGTGCGGGGCGACGAGGTGGGCTTGAAGTGCTGGCACGCTATCCCACTTCTCGACGACCGTCACAGTGTCCTCCATAACCGGGGCCTGGGCGGCAATGGGCGTCTGCAGGTCAATGGCGGTGCCGTATTCCATACAGCCGGCCTCGGATCGCACCACGGGAATCAGCTCTCGAAAGGCCGCTATCAGCTCGTTGCGCCGGCCGGGAGCGGTGCGGAGCGTGGCGATTACGTGGATCATGGTTCACCTGGTTTGACGGCTATTTTCAGCGATTCTTTGGCCCCGCACTCACAATAACGAAGCGCAACATACTGCGGAAGGGTTGGTCTCTTGGGCAAGTTGGCGGTCCCCGAACCCAAAAGGTCCGCCGCGACGGCTCAGGGGCGTGTTCGATAAAATTTGCAAAATCGCGTTCCCCCTATTGACGATGTACGCCCGTATATTATAGTTGTAAGTGCCGCGAGCAATTTCGATCGAGGACTCGGCCGAAGCGAGCGGCATAGCAAGTGCGGCCATGCCCGGAGATCACAGTCCGTCGGCCCGCATCGACGAGTTCAACCAAAAATCGTTGGAGCACGATCCATGTCTTCTCTGTTTTCCATGCTTACCACTCGCCAGCGCGAGGTGTTCGATTTCATCCGCGAAAAGATCACCGGCCGGGGCTACGGGCCCACCGTCCGCGAGATTGGCGATTATTTCCGCATCAGCTCGCCCAACGGAGTGATGTGCCACCTTAAGGCACTTGAAAAGAAGGGCCTCATCACGCGCGAGCCGAATATGTCGCGGGCCATCCAGCTTACCGATGCCTACAAGGAAGAAGAAGGCATGCCTCTCGTGGGACAGATCGCGGCCGGCAATCTTGCCGAGGCTATCGAGCAGGGCGATCGATTCCACTTCGAAGACTGGTTTCCGCAGCGGAAAACGCAGTTTGCTCTGCGGGTCAAAGGCGATTCGATGATCGAAGCCCAAATCGCCGACGGCGATATCGTCATCTGCCGCCGCGCGAGAACTGCCCACAAGGGCGACATCGTGGTTGCATTGACCGACGACGGCGAAGCCACCCTCAAGTATTGGTATCCAGAGGCCAACCGCGTGCGGCTGCAGCCGGCAAACTCGTCGATGAAGCCAATTTACTCGCGCAATGCCCAAGTGATCGGCATCGTGACCGGCGTTGTGCGCAAGGTGACCTAATCGCGCTGCATAACCCGGACATCGTGACCGGGATGGAGGGGCATTGGCAATGCTCGCAACCGGGCCAAGACTGGTCGGCTATATGGTTGCCCCCCATTGCAAACCGCCTTTCGCCGAGCTATGTTCGCGGCATCGAACATAATTGGTTCCTCAGGGTGCCGCATGTCACTTTCCAGCTATACCAAGGACGGCATCCTCACGATCGTCTTCGACGACGCCCGCATTTTGGACGAGACGACGCTCGAGCAGCTCAGCAGCGACTTGTTGGAGATGCTCAACAAAACGACCGAAGAGCGAGTCATTCTCGACTTCCGCAACGTGAAATTCATGAGCTCTTCATTTCTTGGCAAGCTCGTGCAGGTGCACAAGAAATCTGTCGAGTTCAAAGTCAAGCTGAAGCTCTGCTCGATTGACTCGGAAATCCGCCAGGTGTTCAAGATCACCAGGCTCGACAGGCTCTTCGACATCGAGTCGGACGAAGCGTCGGCGCGCGCCGCCTTCATGAAACGCGGCTGGTTCGGTTAGGAATTCGCTTCCTCTGACAACGGCGAAAGACCCTACCAGAGATTTCAACGCGCGCGGGAGAACTAGCGCCGCGGTCCCCGACGGGCGACAGGGACGGAAAACTAATCGCGGGACCGTGGCACGAGCGTCTTAGGCAGGGCCGGATGCCCATAGAGAAAGCCCTGCGCGCAGGTGAAGCCGATCTGTTTACAGATTTCGTGGTCGCCGAGCGTTTCGATCCCCTCGGCCAGCGGCTTGATTCCCAAATCGTGAACCATTTGCACGAGCGCGGCCAGCATTCGCTGCCGCTCCAGCGGTGCCGACTCGATATTCTGCACGAGCTTCATGTCGAACTTCAGGTAATCAGGGGGCACCTCGACTAGCTCAATAAGCCGGGCCTGTCCCGACCCGAAGTCATCGTATGCCAGGCCGATTTGCAGCTCGGCCAGGGCCGGGCGAAGCTGCTTCATGGCATCGGCGGAGGTGACGGCCGCTTCGTGAATTTCCAGCACCAAGCCGCGCCGCGGTTCGACCTCGCGCAACTCGCGCAGCGCAAACACCAATAGATCGATATCGTCCATCTCGGCTGGGTGCGTGTTGACGAACAGCAGCTCGTTTTCGGGCAGGAGTTGCCCGCTCCGTACACCTTCCTCGCGCAATATGCGGCTCAGCTCGCCTTCGAGGTTGAGCACCTTTGCTGCAGCGAACATGGAGCGCGGATCGGAAAGCCCAAAGAATCGGCTGCGAGCTAGAACTTCGTAGCCCACTGTGTGCCGGTCGATCATTGCGATGATCGGCTGAAAATGCGGCGAAACGGCCCGCTGGCTAATGAGCTGGTCAAATTGAATCAGCGCGAGCGCACGATCGCAAGAATCGTCTTGAATGGTTTGCTGGCTGATGTCGGCCGCTTGCTGCAGCACGCGAAAAACTAAATGACCGAATTGCAGCAGATCACCATGATGCAACGTACAGGGCTGGCTGATCCGTGTGCCGTTTACGTAAGTGCCGTTCGTGCTGCCCAAGTCGCGAAGCAGCAGCCCGTCCTCGAGCACCGTGAGCTCCGCGTGCTCGCGCGAGACCGTCGGGCTGGGAATTGAAAGTGAAGCATCGTGCTTCCGGCCCACGATGAAGCGGGGCACGTCGATTCGAATGCTGCGCACGGGCTGATCTTCCGCAAGTTGCCCGCTGAGCAACCACGTGACGCGTTTCGCTGATCGCGTATGGGTTAACATATCAAATCACCAATGTTTTGCATAACTCTTCGCTGGTTTGGGTGGAGCGACGGTCGGAGCCGTTCCAAACACTGACCGACGTCGTGCTAGTCCCCGACAGGAGAGACGACCAAGAAATATCGTTTCGGCAATGCACGCGCCGGGCGAACTCGGCGCGATCGCGCCGGCGCTGCACCAAATCTAGGGCAATATGTTGGACGGACAGCTGGCCGGCCTCGACGCAAAGTGTAAGGCCGTTGTCGCCGCCGCGAACGCCGGTCACTTCGACGCCGAGCGTTCGTGACAACTCATCGGCCTCGGCTGGGCCGCAGGAATCGCGCGGCAGAATCGCCAGTACGCGCCGCGTGCCGCCAAACTCCAGGAGCGGCGAAGTCGCCGCGGCCAGCCCGGAGCGCAATTCGGCGCGCGACTGCCCAGCCGTGGCCTGCGCGCTGTGTTCGAGCACGTTGATGTCTGCGAGTGCCTGCTGGACCGCCCGCCGTGAGAATTCCTGCAGCTTGGCGCAGAGCAGCGCGCGGGGGCGGCCGCCTTGCATGACTGTTTTCATCAAGCCGCCGTTCTCACGGACGTATTCAGCCTGTAAGCGGAAATCTACTTCGGCCGCAAGTTTCGGCAAAAGCGCCGCCAGGTTCGCCGGTCCTAAGGAACCCTCGCCCACGTGCGAATCGGTAAGCGTCCGGCTGCTGGCCTGTGCGGCGCTTGCGGCCCGGGCCATGGCCGCTTCCAGTTGGTCGATCTCACGGCCGAAGGCCGTCAGCTCGTCGGCCATTGCTTTGGCATCAGCCACGATGACCCGCACGATATGTTCGGCGGCTGCAATAGCCGATTCGTCGAGCCGCAGCTGGAAATATGCCAGGACCGCCGGCGAAATTGGCTGAGCCGGCTGACCTCCGCCTGCTTCCGGTTGTTTTATCGCAGCGTCGACCACCTCGCGAACTTCCATGAATTTCCCGACCACAACCTGGCGAAGCCGCTTCAAATTCGCCTCGGTTTCGTGAAAGTGTTCGTTGATCCAGGACAATGCAGTGCGGGCGCCCGGCAACCGCTCGCGCGGATCGTCCACACGGCTCAACGACCAGCGGCGTATCTCGCTGCGGAGTTTTTCCTCGAGCGGTTGCACGATGGCCGAGGCCGACTGACCAAGCAGGAACGCTTTGCGGCTTTGTGACGGTCCGTAGCCGTCGGCATGAAAGATTCGGTCAATGGCTTCCAGCTGCTCGCGTTCACTCGTGTCGCGCATACGGGACTGTTTGGCGGCCCAATTGGCCAGGAAAGTGGCCGCGTCGCCGCCCAATTGAAGCTCCAGCATCGACCGTGCATTGGCCGCGATACCCGTCGCGTCGATCTGCAGCCGCCTTACAAGCTGAGCTGCGCCCGAAACGGTCGTTGATTTTTCGGCCGGCGGTTGTTCGTTCGGCGGCTGCAAAGTGCTGCCATCGCGGCCGTTGGAAAGCGCCTTTGAGGCGCGTTCGAGCGGCGAGCTGATTTCCAACTTAGCCTGCGACGGACGCCATGCGGCGAGGACATGTCGGCTGACGAGACTCGCCAGCTCGTCGCACATCTGGTCGGCGGCTGCAGTCCGGCGGTACACGCCGAACGACCGGAGGGTTCGTCCTTCGCCACAGTAGCTGTTTGCAGATCCACTGGCAGACTCCTGGCGGCAAGCGGCGAAAAACGCGGCGGCCGGCGAAAGCGTGTTTAATCGTAAATATTCTGCCACCCCTTGAGCCGCCTGATCGAATTCGACCGCGTCAAGGTGATCACCGAGATGGACGAAGTACGTGTGATCGAACGCCGGAACGCCTTCGTCATGTGACGGCAAGCCGCAGTTCGGATCGCCGGCATAGGCGTTTTCCGGCCGTTGAAAGTGCTGGTACTCTGTAAGCCAGGCAAACGCGTTGACGCGCGAAAGCTCGGAATGACGCGAGTCGCGGCCTGTCGCGTGAAGCATGACGCCGATCAGCTCCGCCTCGGCCAGGCCGAGTTGTTTCAGAACCGCCCGCGCGGCAAAGCCGACGTCGAGCGCCATTCCACCGCCGGTTCCACCGGATATTGATGCAACGACAAAAACGCGGACTGCATCGCTGCGGAACTCATTTTCACCGGATGCTGCGCCGGTTGAGGCTCCACTTGCATGAACAGCCTGTGTGATCGCGTGTCGTAATCCACGCACGACTTCACGCGCATGGTCGACAAACGCAAGTCGTCCCAGCGGCCGCAGTCCCTCGGTTTTCAGAGAGCGCGGAATGTTGTAAAGCCAGCGGCGGCTCAACCATTGCAATAATAGTTGCGAGCGCTCCCGATAGTGCTGCGGTAATCGCAGAGGCAGGTGCAAAATCTCGTTCGGTGTGAAACCTGAAGCCTGCCGATGTGCCGCTTCGGCTAGTGCTTTTTGGTCAGTATCTAAAAGCAAAAACTGCACGCCGCGCGGCATGGTTCCGCCGCTTTGCTCCTTGGTCATACGGCTGAAGTGACTTAGAATTTTTCCGGCCGCCCCGCCAATGCCAAGCACGACGGTCGGCACGCGGCGCGCGTCGCGAGCGCGCAGTGCGATATGCGGCAGGTCGACCAGGTCCACGTCGAGCGGCGGCAGCGGCAGCAGTAGCTCCGCCGGCGCCTTGTTCCACGGCGATTGACCGTCGTCGAGCAAATCCGTCGCCAGTTGGCCGTAAGGCGCGGAATCAGGTGCCGCTGTTGCGCCCGATTGCGAGCCATTTCCGGCCGCCACGCCTTGCGCGGACTCGCCCATCGTGTTTTTGACCAGCGAATCGATGAATTCTCGGCAGGTTGCATACCGGTGCTGTGGATCTTTTGCCAAAGCCCGGCTCACCACATAACGGTCGGCGCTGGACAATGCGCATAGATCGGGTAAGTCATTGAGATGCTGAAGCGTCAATTCGGCCGCGTTTCCTGCCGAGAACGGCAACTGGCCGGTAAGCATCTCCACGTAAACGATCGCCAGCGAATACTGGTCGCTGTGCGAGCTTGGTCCGCCGCGGAACACCTCGGGCGCGGCATAGAGCGGCGTCATCCCGCCCACGATCGAGGCCTCCGATTGCCGAACATCCTTTACCAATCCGAAGTCGGCGACTTTCACGTGGCCGGCCAGCAGCAACAGGTTTTCCGGCTTGATATCGAGGTGCTGCAGCGTATGGGCCTCGCTCATGAAATCCAGCGCATCGGCCGCGTCGCGCAAGTATCCTAGCAACTCATCACGCGGAATTCCGCTCAAGCCTTCCTTACGACAAGCCTCGAAGCGATCTTTCAAACTGCCGTCGGCAAGCTCCGTCACGACGACCAGGCGGCCATCGACCGTTTCGATCCGCTCGAGCGAAAGCAGGAACGGATGACGGACACCACGAACGCGATCCAAAGCGCGCAGCTCGTTCGATGCCCGGCGCTCGTGCAGCTGGCCGAAGACGAATTTGATCGCCTTCGTGAGCCCACCGGGCGCTTCGGCGCGCCACACCTCACCGAAGCCGCCTGAGCCGATGTGCTCAAGCAGCCGGTAGCCGGGAAGTGGTTCGAGATTGACGTCAATGTCGGTCGTCACTGAGAGCGTCCTTTAGATCCAGCGAACTTTGGCTGTGTTGGCGATTGTGGCACGCGTTGAATGATTGCCGATTGCGCATTCGCGTCGGCTAGCTTCATTGGGCCGGGGTTTGGCGATTGGATGGTCTTTCGAAGTTCGCAGTCCGAGGCCGGCGAGCTGGAGTCGTTGGGCGCCGCTCGGTTCGCCGCAGGTACTGCCGTGAAGTAACTCTTGACGACGCGGTCTATGTAATCGGGCCTTAGCTCCATCGGCCGGCCGTAGTACGCGCAGTAGTTCTTGATTTGTAGCAAGAGGTCTCGCGCGTGACAGCGCCGCAGCGGCCGGCGATGCGGCGCGTAGTGCGTTTGAATCAGGTAATGCACGGCTTCCGGGAAGAACCGGCAGCCAAACGACTGGCAGGCCGCTTCGAACAGCTTCGCAAATTCGGCCGGCGAGGGATCCTTGACTTCAATCTTGTAGGGAATCCGCCGCAGGAACGCTTCGTCGGCGAGGTCCATTAGCTCAAGATTGGTCGAGAAGATAATCAACTGCTCAAACGGCACCTGAATCTTTTTGCCCGTCGCCAGCGTCAAAAAATCCTGGCGGCATTCGAGCGGAATGATCCATCGATTGAGCAGCTGCGCGGGGTCGATTCGCTGCCGGCCGAAGTCGTCGACCAGCAGGCAGCCGCAGTTGCTCTTAAGCTGGATTGGCGCTTCGCTGATGTTTGACTTTGGGTCGTGGCGAATCTCGAGGCTGTCCATCGTGAGCTCGCCGCCCACGACCACGGTCGGCCGGCGGATGCGCACCCAGCGCCTGTCGATGCCGCTGCCCTTAGTAATGCTTTCGTCCGTTTCGCTGGCGACCTGATGAATGGCGGCGTCGAATAGCTTGATGTATTGACCGTCTTCAATGATGGTGCGCGGAATCCAGATAAACTGTGCGAAGCAGTCGACGATTCGCCGCGCAATTGAGGTCTTGCCATTGCCGGGCGCACCGTAGAGGAACAGCCCAGCGCCGGAATTCACCGCCGGGCCTAACAAATCGAGCATTTCGGGCTCAACGCTGATTCCGCGGAACGCGGCCGCAAGCTGATCGCGTCGCGCCGCCTCGGCGCAAATCGTTTGCGCTTCGACCGAATTCACGTAATCATCCAGCGGGACCGGCACCGGGCCGACATAGCCGCAGGCCTGCATCGCGGCGCGTGCGCGGGCGGCGCCTTGATCCGTGAGCGCGTAGCAATAGTCGTTTAGCGCCGCCTGGCCTTGATGCACCAGCACTTGACGCGAGCGGAGGGCTACGAGCACGTCTTCAAAAATGCCAAACGGCAAACAAAGCCGCTGGGCAATGTCGCGACCGCTGGTGGAGCCGACTTGCAACAGGTACTTGTAAACGAGCGACTCGATGATGATCGGGCTGACGCCCGTCTCATCGAGCGATTGCGGCTCGGCCGGGTGAAACATATCATCCGGCAGCAGCGACGCCAGCAGAGCTGGCTCAGCTGTTTCGACACGACCGGTTGGCATCGGTTCGGTGACTCA
>DASXWB010001046.1:0-4443 GCA_036503915.1 Lacipirellulaceae bacterium
GATATCTGCCGGTCGCCGTCGCCATCGGCACCCGAATAGGCGCTCATGGCCTCTCCGAGCGTTTTGCGCCAAACGATGTGGTCGGCGGCGTCCACCGCGCCGTCGCGATTGTAGTCGCCGGTCGGCAGCACAACGAAGGAATCGGAGACGATCGTCGCCCCGTTGAGCCGACCCTCAATCGTCCAAGTGCCCAAGTCGGGTACGCCCGGCAGAGTGATCCCGCCGGTCCACCAGTCGTAGCGAATGTCCGGCGCATCCCAATGCAGATGGGCATACTCAGCGCCGTTCGGCCGGTAGAAGTAGTAATCCAGGTCGTTGCCCTCATCGACTCCGTGCATCAGCGACCACAGATAGACGTTCTGGCCGCTGGCGTCCGCGCGCGGATAAATATCGTGCTCTAGCGGTCGCTCGACAAACTCCGCTTCGGTCGGAACGTGGTCGACCACGCCGTGGTCGAGCGACCCTGCAACGTCGTCGGCATATGCCAGCGGCTTAAGCCACCAACGAGCAGGATCCGAATTCGTTTCGATCACGTTGCCGTTTTGGTACACGGCGAAGTGCAGGTGCGCATCGGATGAAAAACCCGAGCTGCCCACCAGGCCGATCTGCTGCCCGGCCACTACCGGTTGTCCGGCAGTAACGCTGATGGAATCCTTTTTGAGATGCAAGTACTGCGTGATCAGACCGTCAGCGTGCACGATGGTTACATAATTCGGTGAGCTGTCGCACGGGTTCACGCGCGAACAGCGATCGAATTCGCCATCGTGTGTAAACGCGACTGTACCAGGCGCCGCGGCATACACCGGCACGCCCGCGTCCATCGCCGCGAAATGCGGCAAAATATAGTCAATCGCGTTATGCCCGTCGTACGTATAAATCCCGCCGCGATAGTCCCTGATTGTTCCCGCCGCCGGGTCGAGGTCGACATAATTGACGATTGTCCAATCTTCAAATGGCGTGCCGCCGATCGGCAAAACAAACGGCTGGGCCGCGGCCCGCGCCGAAAGAAACAGCACCGCGAATGATAGGTAGTAGCGTCGGGAGCAACTGGTCGTATTCATCGCGCTATACATTTGAGTCCATCTGTATATCAAGATACGCTAGTCGGCGTTATTCCGCAGCTGCGAACTTGTTTTTGAGAATTTCGGCCGCTGTACTCATATTGCGGCCGCGGCCGCCCATTCGACCGGCATCGCGCGAACCTTGGTTCTATTACAACTCGTTGCGTGGTATACTCACCTAGGTAGGAATCTCGCCATGAGTGTGCAAGAACTTGAACTCGCCATTAGTCAGCTGACGAAAGATGAGTTGATTCAACTCGCCCGCTGGTTCGACGAATACCGCGCTGACAAATGGGACGAGCAGATCGAGGCCGACATTCGCGCGGGACGCCTCGATGAAGCCGGCCGACACTCCGACGCGAATTTCGAAGCGGGGCGTTGCACGCCCTTATGAAGCGCTTTGCGACGCCTGAGTTCTGGTTCCATTACGCCAGCTTCCCGTCGAAGTCCAGCAGCTTGCGGACAAGAACTTCGAGCTACTTCAGCTCGACCAACGCCGTCCCTCGCTGCGTTTGAAGAAAGTGGGCGCTTTCTGGTCCGCTCGCGTGGGCCTGTATTATCGCGCGCTTGCAAAGGAGCGAGCAAAAGGCCTTGTTTGGTTCTGGATTGGGCCGCACGACCGCTACGAACGATTCCTCATGCAATAAGGCTATATCGCTTTCACGTTAGAATCGCTCGACACGACGGGTTCCAACAGGTTACGTCGAGCCACGTTGCTCGTTCACGCCCCTGGCGCGGCGAAGACTACGCCGAAAACTGCTAGAAGATTCGCGACGGGAAACAAGTCCTCAAGCAGCGATTCGAGCAAATTGATATTTGACTTCGGCACACCGCATCGAGATTTAGTGAACACCGCTCGTAGTCGCGGTGTTCTATTTATCAGCGACCCAATTGAGCGCCGGTCGCGGCAGGTATGAGACCTCTACCCGCGTTGCAAACCACGTTGGCCGGCCATTGAGCGGAATGATGAAGATTTCTTCATCGCCAATCATTTTCGTGAACTTTTCGCCTTCTCGCACCCTACGGCCGCCAACGAATCGAATCGAACAGGCGATCGCGCGGCCATCGGGACGCCAGGCAAGATTGAAGGCTCCATGGTGATAAAGATCTCGATTGATATCTCGCTGAAACTGGATTTCCCGCTCTTTGCCGGTAGCCAACTCATGGAACACCACGCCGCCGAGCTTACCGTACGCGATCAGCTTCCCGTCGGGACTCCACGCATAATCTGAGTACCATTGTGGGTTTTTGACAATCGTTTTCGATTCCGCACGGTCACGCACAATCAGATCCATCAAGCACAATTTGCATCGCTCTTCGCGCAGCCTCAGATAAGCGAGTCTGCCGTCCGGCGCGAGCTTGGGCATCTCGGCGGCAATGGGCTCGCGCGTGAGCTGCTGAACATTGGCTCCGTCAGCGTCCATCACGTGCACTTGCGAGCGGCGGCCGCTGCGGTCGGAATCGAAGACGATTCGCGCGCCATCCGGCGTCCAGCTTGGTGAACCGTCGTGGAAATCGTTTTTCGTGAGTTGCTTGACATTTGTGCCATTGGCATCGGCAACGAAGATCTCTGAATTCAAGCGCGGGCTGTCGGCGTAAACGACACGTTTGCCATCCGGTGAAATAATTCCGCGATGGGCGGCATGGACGACTTCGGTCCACCCTTTGCCGTCTGTCCGCACGCGGTAGGTCTTCTCCATCACGGAGACCTCAATCCACCATTCGCCGTCGTCGGCAACCGCTTTCGCTGGTTGGCTCCAACATGCTCGCGCCGCCGCACTCACCATCAATGCCGAGAGAAGCAGCGGCATGCAATGTTTTCGCAAACAATCAAGCCCGACACTCATGACCGCGTCCTTTCCCTGCCAATCGCAGCAGCATTCTAAGCGGTTCATGGCCGCGGAGTTGTCACAAGATTGTAACGAGCTACTACGACGACTAGCGGTCGCCGTTCGGCCCCGAGTTCACGGCCGAGGGCAGCTTTATGGTCCCATGAATTCGGTTTTCAAAAATTCGGCGGCCGCGTCCCACTTTTCGGCCGCGGCCGACCAGTCGACTTCCATCGCGCGAACTTCGGCCGACGTTTTTACGCGCGGCGACGCCGGCACGCCCTTGCGCAGCGGAATTTGCGCGCTGGGACCTTCGGCAAGCAGCCGCTCCGCGTCGGAGGAGAGCAGATAATCGAGCAGCTTCTCGGCGGCCTCCGGGTTCGGCGAATCGGCGATGAGCGCCAATGTGTTGGGAATGAACAGCGTTCCCACCTGCCCCTCGCCCTGGTCTGGATAGATAATCGTCACCGGCATACCGCGCTCGATCTCGACGATCGCATCGTCCGTATCCGTTATACCGAACACCAGAGTACCGGCCGCCACGGCCTGGGCCACCTGCTTGTTCCCCGCCATGATCTTCGCATTGCGCTTCACGTCGATGAGAAACTCCTTCGCCTCCTCATCGCCCCAGGCGGCAAACAGGCAGGCCGCGTGCGTGGCCGTGGTGCCGAACAGCGGTTTGGCGATGGCACATTGGTCTCCCCATTGCGGGTCAGCCAGGTCTCGAATCGACTTGGGCCGCCGCGCCTCCATGACGCGGTTTGTGTTCACCACCAGCACGCGCGCCCGCGCCGCAAAGCCGTACCATAGCCCGCTCGCGGACTGTGCATCCGATGGATAGTTGGCCGCGGCGGGCGATTTATACGGGCGCAATAAACCCTGCCGCTCCAATCGAAGCGTGTTGAGGATTTCGTTGTTCCAAAACAAGTCGCATAGCGGCCGCTTCGCCTCAGCGATGATCCTGGTAGTGAGGCCGACCGTTTTCGTCGACTCCGAGTCGTACGCCGGCGACACCGTGATGCCGGTCTTGCGCGTAAACTCGCGGAATATCGGCGCAGAAAAATCCTCATCCAGCGCCGTGTATACCACGACCTCCGATGACTCACCCAGCCCGCAGCCAACGAGGCCTGCAAATGACAATGTGAGCAACGTAAAGCAAGAAACCATCGGCGCACGAGTCGCAAATCGTAAGCAGGTCAGTCCATTCTCTATAGTCGGCACGATATCCTCCTCCTGGCAATCAGAAACTACGTTGCCGCAGCCACTGGAGCGTGATAAATTCCACTCGGCATTGTCCAATGAATTATGCCTCACGCAAAGGCGTAAAGGCGCGAGGTCCAAACGGCTCAGAAACAGATGGAACCACGAAGGACACGAAGAACACGAAGCCGAGCCAATGGGAATCGGCCACAAAGCGCCTTTGTGCTACTAACAGTTCGAGTTTTTGTATCGTGCGTAAATTTTCAGGCTGCGATTTGCATTAGTTTGTTGGCATTGGCGGAGCGTGCGGCGAGCAAGGCGGTAATGACTTCTCGCCCATAGGTGCTAACCAT
>DASXWB010001047.1:0-2342 GCA_036503915.1 Lacipirellulaceae bacterium
GTCGATCTGTCGACCGTCATCGTGCAGCGCCAGCATGTGCGCGAAGATGGCGCGGTGGGCATCGTCGTAGAAGTCCTCCGCGCGCACGATGAGAGCCACTTCATCACACGCTTCGGGCAACAGGAGCAGGCTGCCGATCACGGCCCGCTCGGCCTCGACGGAGCGCGGCGGCTGGCGGTCGAGCAATTCGCCGACGGCGTTGTCCATCCCTACGCGCGGCTTTTTTTCTACCGTGGCCACCGATTATCGTTCCGTCGATTTGATGTAATACACAACAAACCCCCGGCCGACCCGGCACACGGCAGAACCGCGACCCGGCACCCGACTAAGCCGGCCGCCGGGTGCCCGCGTGTGCCCGCGGGGGCTGCCAAGCATTTGACCGGCTCGACAGCCCCCGGCTCCGCCGGGGGTTATACGTTACGCCTGCTCCGCCGCCACGGTTGGCACGACCCAGACTTTGAGTTCGCCTTCGACCTCGCTCGAGTAGCGAACTTTCACGGTGTACAGGCCCAGCTCCTTGAGCGGACCTTCGAGCTTGATCTGATCGGCCGACATGTGGATCTCGTTGCTCTTGAGCGCGGCGACGATGTCGGCGGCTCCGACGCTGCCGTAGAGGTGGCCGTCTTCCGTGGCGTTGGCCTCGATCGTGATGCTTTGCTTGGCGAGCTCGGCGGCCTGTTTCCGCAGCTCGGCTTGTCGCGCCAGCTCGATTTGCTGCAGCTTGACCTTGTGCTTCTCGACCATCCGTTTGTGGTGTTCCGTGGCGATGGTCGCAAGGCCGTGCGGAATGAGGTAGTTGTAGGCGTAGCCGGGACGCACCTCGACCACCTGCCCCTGCTTGCCGACGTGCTCGACGGAGTGAATGAGCAGAAGCTCGACGCCGCCGCGCGGCCCCTGAGGCAGCGGCTTGTAGGGAGAAGTGCGCGTGCGCTTGAGTTTTCGTTGCTTAGTCTTCATGGCGAACTCGATTGCGATAATTTGACCACTGATATCACGGATGACACAGATGGAACTGCGATGCAAACATTGCAATGAATGAACGCTTTACGGCCATCCGCGCTATCCGTGTAATCCGTGGTTAATACTAAAACGGAATATCGTCGTTCGGCGGCGGGCCGCCGGCGGGCATGTATTGTTCGGAGTCGTCGTACTGCGGCTCGTCGCCTGCTCCTTGACCTCCGCGCGAGCCGCGCCCGCCGCCGCCGCGGCCAGCTTCGCGGGCGCCGAGCATCTGCAGGCGCTCGCCGATGACCTTCAGCTTGGAGTGCTTCTGGCCGTCCTTTTCCCAGCGATCGAGCTTGAGCCGGCCCTCGATCAATACGGGCGAGCCCTTGCTCAAATATTCGTTGGCAATTTCCGCCGTGCGGCCCCACAGCGTGATGTCGACGAACACCGGCTCTTCGACCCACTGATCGCCGCGCTTGATGCGATCGTTCACGGCCAGGCCGATGTCGGAAACCGCTGTGCCGCTGGGGATGTAGCGCAGCTCCGGATCGCGCGTGAGATTGCCGACAAGGATGACTCGATTGAAGCTTGCCATGGTTTAAATTCCTTCCGGCCTGCGATGCCGCGACGATTGTTTCACTCCGGGCGAATGCCTTGGGCGGTTGGCGACGCTGACTGAACACGCGTTCCGTAAATCGAGGTTATCAAATCGGCCGATTGAAGGCAAGGATTTTCAGGTGAACTACAATTTCCTTAATGCGATGAGGGGCCCATGCGGCAATGGAGCTGGATTTAAGCCTTTGGTATCTCGCGGCTTGCAGAGGGGCGGACAATCAGTCGTGTACGGCACGCGCCTAAAAGATTTAGAGTCGGCCGTGGATATTCTGTCGGCGCCTGACCGTTTATCCTTCCACTTCGTCGACCTCCACCACTTCGTGGCGGGCCGCCGCGGCTGGCACGGGCGCCGGCTGCGCGGGCCCGGCCTTGGCATGCTCGAGCACCACGTCGACCAAATGCGGATGCACCTTGAGCACGAGGTGCCGCAAGATGCCATCCTGGATTTCCCATTCGCGGTTCAGCGGCGCGATAATCGAGCTGGGGCCGCGGAAGTAAAACAGCCAATACGTGCCCTTGCGCTGCCCGGCGATGGGGTAGGCCAGGCGCCGCTCTTCCCACAGGCGGCTGACGACGACTTCGCCGCCGGCGGTTTTGATGGCCTTTTCGACTTCGGCCGGCATGGCGGCGCGCTCGCGCGCGTACCGATTCGAGTCGAAGATAAACATCGCCTCATAAACGTTGGTTCGTTCTGCCAAGTGAGGGTCTCCCGTGTTTCTGTAGCCGGGGTCTGTGACCCCGGCCGTCAGCAGCGAGCTGGCCTCGAAGAGGCCGCCTTCAGG
>DASXWB010001048.1:0-4942 GCA_036503915.1 Lacipirellulaceae bacterium
ATAAAAGCGGCCGGTGAGGCTTACCGCGAAGCAAGCTCCTCACCGCCTGGCATCTCTCGCGGCGCTCGGTTTGCGCGCACACGGGCGATGACTTTTTGATTCTATCGCAGACCAAAAGGAGAGATAGCATGAGACATTACAGTTCCGCAGTTGGCCTCGCGCTTGCCGTTATCAGCGTTCTGGGGCTCGCCGGCCCGGTACACGCAGGTGAGCAGGTACCGTTCAAGGGCAGCCTGGAAGGCCGGCATGTGAGCAGGACGCCGCTCGACCCGCCCTTTGTGTTTGACGTGTTCGAACTCATGGGACAGGCGACCCAGCTGGGGAGGTTTGAGCTGGTGATTGAGGTCGTCGTGGACTTTGGGACGAGGCCAGTGACCGGAGAGGGGACCCTGATTGTTCACCGCAGCCAACGGTGACACGATGGTCGCCGACGCTACCGGATTCTCGGCACTCCTGGCACCTGGTCTCGTGTTGATTACCGAAGACGCGATCATCGACCCCGACCGCTCGACGGGTCGTTTCGCCGGTGCCACTGGCGAGTTCACCGTCGAGCGCCTCGCGGATGCAGCCACCGGCGTGACTGGCGTGACCGTCGGTTCTTTCGAGGGGACGATCTCCTTACTGCGCCGCGGCCAACCCTAATCTTCTTCTTCAAACACAAGCGGCCGGTGAGGCCGCGCCACCAACGGGGATCCTCGCCGGCCGAACCAAAGTCCGAGCGCGCTTTGGCGCGCTCGGACCACAGGTTGTTTTAGAAGTTCCAAGCTGGAGGAAGAACACTAATCCTCACCAATCAACACTAATCAGAATTAGCGGAGATTAGTGGAGATCAGTGTTCCCCCTTTGAATCTTCCGCAATCCGCGCAAACGAAAGAAGAATTCCATGACGAAACACTGGACGGTCCTTGTTACGGCGTCGGCGGCCACGTTGCTCGCGCTGTTCGCTCCGGTCCCGGTCGCGCGCGCCGACATTTTCGAGTGGGAGTACATTAACCCCGCCAACCCAGGTGAGGGGAAGCAGCAAAGCACGATGCTCACCCCCGGCGGCTCGGGCGTGAATGCCATGCCCGGCGCGAACCTTTCGTACCGCGACCTAACAATGGGCTACCTGATCGGCGCCGATCTCCGCAATTCGACAGTGAATGGCGCCAACCTAACAAACGCGGATCTCAGTCAATCAAACCTTACAAACGCGAACTTTTGGTACGATGGCGAATTCGAATCTCCGCCCGCCGACCTGACGGGCGCGAACCTAAGCGATGCCGTCGTGCTTGGAACGCAATTCAGCTCTACCAATTTGACCATGTCGCAGCTCGCCTCCACGGCCAGTTATCAGGCCCGCAATCTTGCCGGCATTGGCTTGGCGGGAGTCAATCTGGCGGCAGCGAACTTTTCCGGCCAGAATCTGACATATGCGACTTTTAATGGCGCGACATTGACTGGCGCACGTTTCGATCACATCAACGCTGCTGGCATCGTCCTTGCCTACGCCGATCTCGCCAATGCGAGCTTCGACCACGCAAACCTGGTGAACTCCTACTTCGACGGCGCAATACTCCACAACGCCGACTTCAGCGGGGCGTTTCTAGCTGGCACGCACATGCACACATCGCTGGCCGGCGTCAACCTTTCCGCGGCTATAGTGCGTAATGCCGATCTGAGGAGCACGGGGATTACGGCAGCCCAACTCTACTCGACCGCCAGTTACCAAGCTCATGATTTGCGAGGGGTGAGACTGAGCGGTAACTTCACCGGCGGCGATTTCGTCGGCCAGGATTTTGCTGGTGCAAGTCTGAATGGCGTCACGTTCGCCAACGCGAACCTCGGGCACGCAAACCTCGTGAACGCAGATTTGGCAGGCTTCTTGTACTACGACGACCAGGGCGGGATTTTTGTTTTCCCAGGAGCCAATCTTGCCGGCGCGGACCTCACAGGAGTTGACTCGCGCGGAGCAAATCTTCAATACGCGACGCTTACGGGCGCGACGATGCACAATATGATTCAGTCCAACGGTCGTATCGCTGGGCTCGATCTCACGGCGGGCAAGTCTTTGGTAATTCGCGACTACGACGGTAATCCCTTCGTAATTCCGTCGACCGGCCTTGTGCCCGTCGACGTTCAACAACATCTGGTTGCCGACGCCACCAGCAAATTGCACTTCGTGTTTGGCTCGGACGCCTGGAATTCGACGATTTCCTTCGCGCCGGGCATTCCCGTGGCGCTAGGCGGCACGCTGGACTTGACCTTTGCGTCCGGCGTTGACGTCGCCACCCAAAACGGCCGGACGATCGACCTCTTCGATTGGACCGGCGTGACGCCCACCGGCGCGTTCACCGTTTCCAGCCCGTACACCTGGGACTTGTCGCGCCTCTACATCACCGGCGAGATCACGCTCCTCGCTACGGCAGCATCACCCGGCGATTTCAATAACAACGGCACCGTCGACGCCGCCGACTACGTCGTCTGGCGCAAGATGGGCGGCACACAAGCGGAGTACAACGCCTGGCGCGCTAACTTCGGACGAACGGCCGGCAGCGGCTCCGCCGGGTACCCCCTGGGTGCCTCCGCCGAACCGCTGCCCTCCATTGTGCCGGAGCCCACCGCGCAGCTGCTGTTGTTTTTAAGCGCCCTCACACCACTCCTCGGTTATCGCACCAGCCGGAAAAACGCGACCAAATACAATACTTGACAAATGTATACTAGTTGTGCTATGCTATGCACACGCTGGATTCTCGCCGATTTGATCATTGATAATCGGACAGTTAGCTCATAGCCGCTGGCCAATAGCCGCCTGCGGTGAGCTTGCCTGGCCTGAGTATGTCGAAGGGCCAAACCGGCAGCTCATGCAAGGCGCTTGCGCTAGCGCTGCGCGCCGACCTGCGATGGATGCGTCCTGTGTCCAAATCCCATCAGGTGGCCAAAAGTATGTGGGGGGAGTTTTGGACATCTGACCCACGTAGGCGCGTTTTCCCGAAGCGCGCGCAGCAAAATGTGCTTGACTCCTTACCGCAGAGGCAACAAAGGCGCTCCAAACCCAGTTGGGGAGTTTTGGACATCTGACCGGTTCCCAGCGAAAACCCGCGCTGTTTCACGACTGAGAGCTGAAAACTGGTGGCTGACAACGCCGAATTTCGCCCCACCTGGAAAGGGTTTTGCTCCCACCCGGGGCGAAATTCAGTCCATTTCGCCCCACCCATGCGTGCCAACCGGCAACGAGCAACGACTTGCGCGGGCACGGTGGGGCGAAACTCAACGAATTTCGCCCCACGTGAAAAAAGAAAAAATTTAGTGGGGCGAAATTCAACCCCATCACCGCACGAACGCGCCGTATTGTTTTCGTCCGCGCCGCCTTTGGAGGGGGTGTGTCCAAATCGCGACAGATGCGCAATACCCACACCAGAAAATATTGCGCACCTATGAACGCAGCGCTCTCTGCCCCATGCTAGTAGTCGTACCACAGTCCGAAGCCAATCTGCTGCTCGGAATTGTTGAAAATCTGGTACTGGCTCGATTTCCCGTTGTAGAGGTGCAGGCCCATGCGCGTGACTTGGCCCGCGCGGCCGCGCCACAGCCAGCCGGTTTGGAGCGTGATGTCGCCGCCGAAGTCGTGTTCCTCGCGCAAGTGGGCGTTGGCCGCCAGGAACGGCGTGCCGTGCAAGCCTGTTGGTCCGGGTTCCGAGAGCTCGGTTCCAAACTGAAACTCCCACGGTTCGGCGCCGCCGTCGACGTTCACCGCGTACGCGGCTTCCGAATAGACCCGCCATGCGGGATGCGGGAAGTATGAAACCCCGATCACGGCCGCGTCGCGCACGTAATTGATCCGGTCATCCAGACTGCCCGGGTTGGCGATGGCGAACTCGTCGCCGAGGTGTGAGCTGAGATGATAGACGGCAAACTTGAACTGCCAGTTTTCGACACCGTACGTGAGTGGAACGCCGACGCGGTAGTCGGCCGTCTCGAAGTCGCGAATCTCATCCAGCGTAAGACGCACGATGGCCGCGGCCTCGACGTCGAGCTGCCAGCCTTGCGGACAGACTGGCCCACACGTGCCGTAGCGGAGCAAGCCCACGCGCCCGCCGAGCGTGCCATCCCAAAACGACTGGCCATCGTCTTCATGAAACGCCAGGATCGACAGCCGCGGCTCGCGCACGCCGGCGTGATACGAGCGATAGATGAGTCCGTCGGGCATCACCTGCCAGTGCCAGGCAGCGGATGCTGCCGGCTCGAAGTATGCGCCTTCTTCCCAGCCGAGGTCCGTGAAGTAATCACTGGCTGCGACAATCGGCTGCCGCTCTCTGGGCGGCGTAATCCAAGCATCGTCGACGGGAACGGGTTGGTTCAGGGCCTCTCGATCCGCTACCGGGAGGACGCCGTTCCAAGCGCCCAAGTCGACCGCGGCCGGCACGGGACTGGAAAGCTCGCCCTTCGCATCCGTGGTCCAAACGGTTTGCAAGGGGCGATAGAACGTTGCTCGCGAAGGCGCGGCGGCGATTGACTCCGCGCTCTGGCCCCGCGCCGGCTGTGCATTGAGCCACACGCCGCAAAGCAGCAGCGTAAGCGCGCAGCGGCGCATCATGAACAAGCGAAGGCGAGCCATGGCGTGAGCGGGGTCGGCGAAGGTTGGTCAAACGCGGCAGGAATAGGGCACAGAGCGCGGGGACCCTACTACATTCTCGGTCCAAATGGGGTCGCAGGTTAGCCGATGTTACCGCGCGAGGACAGAGAGAATGCGCGCATGGCTAGTCCCGTACCTCAGGCAAATACGTACTCGCATGCAATCGACGGATTCAGGGCGCTGCGCTACAATCGCTCAACGTGCCGGCGTGCGATAGCATGACAGCAGCATCGATGCGCGAGGCCGCGCAGGCCCCTCGCCGCGTCGCTATCGTCGCTGGCACGAGGAGCCAACGACCAGCCGCAAAGTCCCACGAGGAATAGCCAT